>JAZKTU010000016.1:0-34656 GCA_036625385.1 Halovenus sp.
AACAGTCACAATCATCACTATGAGACGGACTGCTGGTGTCGACACCGTGTCCCACAAGTGACCGTCTCGCGGGTCGAGGCACGGACTCGCGGATCAATGGCGGTACCCAATCACAGCAGTCCGTACGAGACTGGTCCCCCTTCCTCGTGTAGCGAGGACGGACAACGCCCGGGACGGTGCGATGCAACTAACCCGGTGGCCGATAATTGCCGACCATGAGCGACGACCATCACAGTCACGACGTGTCGACAGTCGGAACAGCAGTCCTGACGGTGTCCTCGACACGGACGCTCGAGACCGACGCGGGCGGAGACGCCGTCGTCGCGGCGCTCGAGGCGGCGGGACATACAGTCGTGGCACGGGATCTCGTCACCGACGACGAACAGGCGATCCGAGCACGAGTCGAGCAGTTCGTCTCCCGGGAGGACGTCAGTGCAGTCGTCACCACGGGCGGGACGGGGTTGACGCCGGACGACGTCACGGTCGAGGCGGTGCGCGCGCTGTTCGACCGCGGGATGCCCGGCTTCGGCGAACGGTTCCGTGCCCGGTCGGTCGACGACGTCGGCCCGCGGGCGATGCTCTCGCGGGCGACCGCCGGTGTCAGTGACGGCGTTGTCATCTTCTCGCTCCCGGGGAGCGAGGGTGGCGCACGCTTCGGGACGAGCGAACTCATCGCACCCGTGCTGGGCCACGCGGTCGGACTTCTCGGGAACGAACACACTCACAGCCACGGCCACCACGAGGGGGACGACCATGAGTGAAGAACGCGACCGGCCAGCCAGTAGCGACCTCACCCACACCGACGAGGAGGGGACCGCACAGATGGTCGACATCGGTGACAAAGCGGAGACGAAACGCCGGGCGGTTGCCCGCGGATGCATCTCTCTGCGGTCCTCGACAGTGGCGGCGATCCGCGGAAACGAAATCGAGAAAGGGGACGTGCTCGCTACTGCCCGGATCGGAGCGATACAGGCCGTCAAACACACGTGGGAGACGATCCCGATGTGTCACCAGATCCCGATCACCAACGTGGACGTCACCTTCGAGGTCGGGGACACGGTCGTGGAACTGGCCGTCGCCGTGGAGACGGTCGGCAAGACCGGCTGCGAGATGGAGGCACTGGAAGGCGTCACGACCGGGTTGAACGTCGTCTGGGACATGGTGAAAGCCGCGGAAAAAGACGACAGCGGCGAGTATCCCGAGACAGCGATCGAGGACGTGCGCGTCGTCGAAAAGACCAAAACACCGCTGTAGCCGGAACGGACGGACTCAAAACGCCACTGCAGGCGGAAACGCGTCCGACGCCGACCGGCGACGGTTGCTTATATACTCCTGGGACCCGTGGACGGAGCCATGTCGGCAGAGACCGCCTACGAGGACCTGATCGACCGGTACGGACGCCTGACGAACCTGCAGTATGCGGGAATGTACCTGAACTGGGACCAGCAGGTGATGATGCCCGAAGGCGGTGCACCGGGCAGGTCACAACAGCTCTCTGCGATCTCTGCGACGCGACACGAACTGCTGGTCGACGACGACGTCGGCGAGTGGCTCGACGCCCTCGACGCGGGCCAGCACGCGAACCTCCGGAGCAGACAGGTCCGCCAGGTCGAGGACCTGCCCGAGGAGTTCGTCCGCCGGACCAGACGCGGCGAGAGCGTCCCGGGGAAGCCGGACTGAGCCGGGTTGTGGGCTGCGGGCGGCGAGTGATACGGACTGTTGTGAGTATTTTCGGCAGTGCCGCCCAGGTATCGGCGGCTGGGAGTCTGAAACCACCACACGGTCTCACCGTCGCGGTAACGAATCACAACAATCCGTATGAGACGGGTCGACGCCGGGATTCTCACCGAGCGTGGAGCCGAGCCCTCGGACCTGGAGCCACAAACCGACGTCTGGGAGCTGTGTCAACCGCTCGCGAGGTGGCGATAGGCGACTCGCCGCCACACCCGCGGGGTGGTTCCTGTGAGCGGAGCGTCGGGCGACCCCGGCGAGTCGATTGCACCCCCAAATGATCAAGTAGCCGCTGGCCGTACGACCTGCCGAGATGGTGTCACTCGAGCCGGAGTCGCTCACGCCGCTGCACTGGGTCGGCATCGCCGCGGCGCTCGTCACCGCCGGCGTCCACCTGGTGCTCGCGTTCGACACCGGCGGGACCTTCGGCGCGCTCTTTCTGGTCGCCACCGCCGGGTTCCTGCTGGGTATCGCAGCGGTTCTCGTCGGGTGGCGACGGCGACTGCTGTACCTGCTTGGGCTACCGTTCACTGGAGGACAGGTCGTCTGGTGGTACGCGGCGAACCAGCCCCCGCCGATCTCGACGGCGGAGGTCGTCGACAAGGTGGCTCAGGTCGCCTTCATCGTCGTCCTCGCGATCCTCTACTACCGCGAGTCCCGGAACGCCGAGGGGCTATTCTAGGGTTCCCTCGGGGAGGAGGGCGCGCAGTTCCCGTTCACCCCGTACCGGGTCGTACCCCTCGCGTCTGAGGTGTGCAATGGGGGAGACGTTGGGGTTCAGTTCCCAGTGGGCCCACACCTCCGTCCCGCCGTCGTGTGTCGGGAACAGGCGGACGTGGAGTTGCCACTTGCCCGTGACGCCCTCCGGTCGGTACGCACAGCTGCTGACCTCGTAGATTGTCACTCCGTCACGTTCGTAAGCGTGGAGGTACGCGCGAAACAGCTGCGTGAACCCGAACTCCCCGTTGAGCCGGTTTCGCGCCCGGTCCGGCGGGACCGACCAGACACCGACACACTCCCCGCTCGGCGGGGGCAACACCTTCAGGGGCGTGGGAAGCAACCGGTTCGGGAGCCGGGAGAGGAGTCGCGTCGCGACGAGCCGGAGCCGCCAGAGGCGCGAACCGAGAAGGTAGTGGAGGGCCAGCACCCCAACGAGAACCGAAAGGAGATGACGGAGACGCCGGTCCATGCAGTCGGTCCGGTTGGGAGTAGAACGGCTAAAGTGTACTGGTCGCCGGGTGTCTCCCCGCCTGTCGCCCCACGAAGGTGCTCCAGACCCGCTCCAGTCAGTCGGTTCTCGGAGAGTTGGCAGGGAAACGTAGCAGCCCATCACAATTTCGAGATGGTGACGCGTATCTGAAAAGGTTAAAGCCACCACGAACCAATGGAAGCGTGTGACCAGCAGCGAGAGTGCCGTGCAGTTGTCCCTCTTTCAGATAGACAACTACGGTCCGTGGACCGTCACTCCCTCACCGCGCAGGGAGACTGACCTCCAGTCGCTGCAAGCCCAGTTGTACGCCGACCTCGCGGACTTCGTCGGGCAGTACGACGGGTACGTGTTCTACGACCGCTTCGACAACATGCTCGGCATCACCAACGGGATCGACCTGGAGACCCACGGCAGGTTCCAGCGCCAGGTGCGCAACAGGTATCCCGTGACGATCTCGATCGGCGTCGGTGCCGGGCCAACACCCGTCGATGCGCTCGGTCTGGCCTCTCAGCAGCTCCAGGCCGCCGGAAGCGCACAGGACCCCGAGCGGACGGAGATACTCTCCGCGAGCGACGTGGTCGTGAACGCGACCGACGATCTGACCATCGCACACTTCGACGTCGTTGACGTAACCGGATCCTACACCGACCGCCAGAACGCCGCAACGACGACCATCGCTATCCAGCGTGCAACCGTCGAGCTGGCGGCGTACCTCCACGACGAGCTCGACAGCATCGCCCGCTTTGTCGGCGGTGACAACATCATCGCCGTCTGTCCGCCGCTCTCGAGCGGGTCGCTTGACGCGGCCCGCGACCACGTCTACGACCTCACGGGGATGGACCTCCAGGTCGGCGTCGGCCGCGGAGCGACGGCCCACGAGGCAGGCCACCGCGCGAAACTCGCACTCGAGGAGTGCCGGGAGTCCGGGAGCCGTATCCACCGTATCTCGCCCCAGATGACGACGGACTGACCCCCCGAACGTCCGGCAGGTCACTCGGCGATCTTGATTTCACCGTCAGCGGTGACTGTCACGCGGTATCCCTCGACGGTGAAGGTCACGTCGTCGCCGATCCCGTCGATGACCTCCCGCAACTCGTCGCCATCGACGTACGCGTCGATCCCATCGAGACTCTCCGCGTCGAGGGCAGTCTCGTCGGTGACAGCCTCGAAGATGGCGACACTCGCCTGCTTTGGACGGACCCACTCCCCGTCGTCCGACGCACGCATCATGTACACCGCCTCGTGATCCGAACTCATACACACAGGTATTCGCCGCGCCCACATAAAAAAGCCGAACAGTTTCAGGTACTGATACTACCGACTCTAAGCCTGTGAGCAATTGCGACCCCCGTGGAGTCGGATATCTTCATACTGCCGGCTGTAACATTTTGAAAGGATTCGCCACCCCGGGGTAGCGAATATCTTTACGAACTTACAGCCGGCAGTATACTGTCGGACGGAACTGTTGATACTTTCACTCGCCCCACGTGGAACGAGCAGAATATCATGACTTCCGTCCGACAGTATATCACGTCGGTATAGCCGGCGGTATGAGAGAGGTCCCCCGGCCACGGACTCGTCCTGTCGGCGACGGCTCCGTGCGACGGGCGAAAAACGCCCGGATGCCAGCCAGCGGTATTACTCCGGCGTGAACCCGGCTGCCTCGACGAGTGTGCCGAGACCGCGCCGGAGCCGTTCGGACGCCGCCTGTGTCGAGACGTCCAGTTCGTCGGCGAGGTCCGTCAGTGACACCTCCCGGGGAACGTCGAAGTAGCCGCTCCTGGCGGCGAGATGGATGATTTCCTCCTGTGGTTCGCTGATGCCGTACCGCTCCGCCCGCGTCGCCGACCGTGTCTCGTAGAGAGCGTTCACCTGCAGGGACATGTCTTGTTCCGCGCAGGCACCGCGGAACTGGCCGAACTGCTCGCGGTCGGGAAAACGCATCCGGAGTTCCCAGTTCTCGCGGCGACTCGTCCCGGTGGCGAACACACCGCCGTGGCGGACTGCCTCGTGGTAGATGGCGGTATCGGCGTAGGGCTCGCGGTGAATCGCCTGGTAGAGAGAGCCCCGTTCGGTTTCGGCGACCTGCGCGGCGGCGGCGACCGAAGGGTCGGTCGAGAGGGTTGATTCGAGCGAGTCCTCCCGGCAGCGAAACACCGTCCGTAGCGGAATCGTCCGTGTTGCATCGAGTCCCTCGATGTCGAGGCTGGAGACGTCGGAGTTGCGGAGGGTCGGCTCCAGCATTCCTGTCTCGAACCGGAACTGTGCAATCATGTGACTGGTTACTCGGGCGGAAAGTATAATACCTTTGGCGGCCTCCGCGGTGGGCAGTAGCGACGCTGTTCCCGTCTCTCCCGACGCGACTGGCGCACTGTCCCGGACCGGCACAGGGGGAGAATCACTGTTCTTATAATCGTCCGTCCGGTTATATTGATAATGGCGGAACGGGGCGAACAGGAGGTCGACCGGACGGCTCTCGCAGAGGTATCCCCGTCCTCGAACGTTCTCCTGCTTGCACCGTCGCTCGGCGGCCAGGGCAACGAGATGTGTCTGGACTTGCTGTCCCGGACCCCGCCCAGCGAGACGAACATACTGAGCATCACCTACACCGACACCCCCCAGAAGTGGGTCGGGCGCTGGATGGACGAGACTGGCGTCTCCCCGGTCAGGGGTGGGATTGTCGCCATCGGGCAGGCGGATGCGAGCGTCGACGACCGGTCGTGGGCGGTCAAGACCGTCGAGAACCCCGCCGATCTGACCGGGATCGGTATCGAACTGAGCGAACTCCTCTCGGGGATGGCAAACGCCGCCGACGACGACGAACACATCGCAGTCTGTTTCAACGGCATCACCTCGCTGCTGCAGTACGCCGACCTCCAGCGGACCTTTCGCTTTCTCCACGTTGTCACTGGACGGGTCAAGACCGTCGACGGCGTCGGCCACTTCCATCTGGACCCCGAGGCACACGACAGCCAGACGGTCGCCACGCTCAAGGGATTGTTCGACGCCGTCGTCGAGATCGGCGACGGCGGCAACTGGACAATCACGCAGTAGCTGACGGGCAGAACGCTCTTTGGCCGGTACCCACAAAGGAGAGGCGTGACGGTCCGGTACCGCGACGGCATCGAGTTCGAGCTATCCGACGGGACGCGCGTCGTCTGTGACGCCGACGGTCCCGACGGCGACGTCAACGTCGTCTCACACGCCCACGGGGACCACGTCCCCGACAGCGAGACGACCGCGGTCTGTTCGCCACTGACCGCCGACCTGGTGACGGCACGGCGGGGGACGCCGCTGCGCCGGACGACCGACGACCGGGTGACCCTGTATCCGGCCGGCCACGTCGCCGGGTCACGGGCCGCGCTGATCACCGACCCCGACGGAACGCGGTATCTCTACACGGGGGACGTCTGTACGCGTCCGCGGTTCTACCTCCCGGGTTTCGACCCGCCCGATGCGGACGTCCTCGTCGTCGAGGCGACGTACGGCGAACCGGGCTACGAGTTCCCCTCCCACGGGACGGTACTGTCCGAGATCAGGACGTGGCTGGCCGAGACGGCGGGACCAGTGCTGCTGTTGGGGTACGCGCTCGGTCGCGCACAGAAGCTACAGCGGATCGCTGCAGACGCGGGCTGGCAGGTCTACACGACCGACGCAGTCAGGCGAGTCAACGAGACCATCGAGACATACCGGAACGTCCGTTTCGAGAGCCAGCCATACGAGGCGACCGACCTCGAAGCGGGCGACGCGCTGGTCGTGCCGACGACGACTGCCCGCGTCGACTGGGTCGAACAGGTGGCGGCGGAGACGGGTGCGGTGAAAGCCGGCTTCTCCGGATGGGCGGTGGAGTCGTCGTTCGCGTTCCGCGGCGACTACGACGTGACCTTCCCGCTTTCTGACCACTGTGATTTCCCCGAACTGTGTGACCTCGTCGCGACAGTCGATCCCGAACGCGTATACACACAGCACGGCTCGACAGAGGCGTTCGCGCGCCACCTCACACAGGCGGGGTATGACGCACGGGCCCTCCGGCGGAACCAGTCCACACTCGATGAGTTCTAAGGGGAAGCGTCTTACCGGGGGACACCCCACTTCCGGTATGGAGGTTGCGCTCATCACGGTCGGAGACGAGCTTCTCGCTGGCGATACGCTCAACACGAACGGAAACTGGCTGGCGGAGCAACTCACCGAGAGCGGTGCGTCAGTCAGGCGTCTCATCGTCTTGCCGGACGACCGGACGACCATCGCCGAGCATGTCGCGGCGTACAGCGACGCCTTCGACGCGATCATCGTGACTGGGGGGATCGGCGGCACGCCGGACGACGTGACGATGGCGGCAGTCGCCGACGCGTTCGACTGCGGGCTGCGCGTCAGCGAGACGGCCCGCGAGCACGTCGTGGCAACGATCGAAGCCATCGAGCGGCCGCTGCCGGAGCTCGATATCGACCTCGACGCTGAGGCCAGTATCCCGGCTGCCGGACAGCCCCTGCTGAACGAGGAGGGGCTCGCGCCGGGCTGTGTCATCGAGAACGTCTACGTCCTGCCGGGCATCCCCGACGAGTTGCGGACGATGTTCGAGGAGATCCGCGATGCCTTCGAGGGAGAAAACATGTCACAGATCCTCTATACGGTCGAGCCGGAGGCAAACATCACCGACGACCTCGTGGCGGTACGCGAGCAGTTCGACGTCCGCGTGGGCTGTTACCCCGACCGGGAGGAGGGGCACAACCGGCTGAAACTCACCGCGACCGACGTCGACACGCTCGCGGCGGCGACAGAGTGGCTCCGCGGGGCGATCGACGCCAGCGAGACGCCCGTCTCGCGGGACTGGGACTGATAGTGATTAGTGCGAGTCGTTACCGGTCTCTCACCACCCCGGGGTGGTGAAGAACCGGTAAACAGTCGCACTAATCACTATGAGACTGCCGGCCGTCCGGCCGCCCCTCCGTCGAGGTATGCGGCACCCGGGGTCGCGATGCTTCCGGAACGGCGCCAGTGAGAGCCTTCGCGACCGAGAAAACCGGCGTGCCGAGTGCGGAAGATCTATTCGGCAAATTCGACGCCGGTAGTCTCAAACCGTGCGCCGCCGTCGGAGCCCTCGGTTACGTGAATCTCCCAGCCGTGAGCTTCGATGACCTGCTTGACGATACTCAGACCGAAACCAGTCCACTCACCGGCGTGAGACAGTCTGTATCGAGCCCGCGATTATTATCATTTATATTATAAAATCTGATGCAGGATTCGGTCGCAGAACGCGACTCTGACCCGTGGTACTGCAACCCGTGACACCGTGTCTCGCGCAGGCTTCTTGCGGTTCTGGCCCGTATAGAATCGTATGAGAACAACACCGTTTAGCAGGTGGTGCTGCTGACTCGACCTACCAATTTTTCGATACGACTGGCTCAGATATCGCTGCCTGCCAGCTATCGCGATGGCGTATTGTTCGTGCTGCTGGCTGTTCTGTTCGGCGGTTCGTTCGTCGCCATCAAGATGGGCCTCCGCGAACTGCCGCCACTGCTGTTTGCCAGTTTCCGGTTCGACATCGGCGCAGCGGTGCTGGGAGGATACGTCGTCGTAATCCGAGCTCGGTCGGCGTGGCTGCCCCGGACGCGAAACGACATCCTCGGGATCGCCATCGCGGGCGTGTTCCTGGTCGCACTGAACAACGCCTTGCTGTTCGTGGGGCAGGGGTCCACGACACCCGCGATGGCTTCCATCATGTACGGATTGAATCCGGTCCTCGCTCCAGTCTTCGCCTGGTGGCTGCTCGGCGATCGACTCTCCAGGACCGGGGCACTCGGCATCGGAGTCGCCCTGGCCGGCGTAATCGTTATCGTCCAGCCGTCGCCGGCTGTACTCGCGAGCGACGGGACCGTCGGCCAGTTCCTCGTCCTGGGGGCAGCCACCGCCGTTGCGGTCGGAAGCGTCCTGCTCAAACGCTTCCACCCGCAGATGGGTCGCCTCCCGTTGACTGCCTGGGCGATGGCTGTCGGAGCGTTACTCCTCCACGGCCTGAGCCTTGCCGGTGGCGAACCACAGGCGAGCATCACTGGCGCCGGCCCGCTCACGGTCGCCAGCCTACTGGTGGTGGGCATTCCGTCGACGGCGGTCGCATACGCCGTCCACTTCGGCCTTCTCGAGCGAATCGGCCCAGTTCGGGCGAATCTGGTGGCATACGTGGTGCCCATCACGGCCGCGCTGGCCGGATGGCTGTTTCTCCAGGCCGGCCTGTCCGTGGTGACTGTGGTGGGCTTTCTGGTGGTCGTTACCGGCTTCGGCCTCGTCGAACGACAGACCCTGCAGCGCGAAGTGTGCCACCTTCGACGGTGGCAACGCCGACAGCAAGGCGCGGAGCCGACACCGGACGGCGGACAGCAGTGGCCCTGTGACGATTGATAGTGATTATTGTGAGTCGTTCCGGGATCGACCCAGGACAGCGTGCGGTCGACCCAGTAAACAGTCACACTATGAGACGGACAAAAACGCGATGGCGACCGTCGGCCGGGATGGTGTCCCTGCCACTGCACACGCACTCCGTCTTCGGCACGACGCCGACGCGCTCGCCGCTCGAGGGTCGCAACGAGGCCCGAACGACGGCTCCGGTGAAACCCTCGGCGGTCGACAGAAACCGAGTGCTGAAAAGAGAGGATGTACTCAGCACCGGGTGACCTCGACTACCTGCAAATCGTCGTCGACGGTGAGCGTGAGCGAATTCTCGTCGATAGAGAACGTGAACCGCGCCTCGAACGGATCTACCGAGAGGAGGTCCTCGTCGTAGTTCATGAGTGCTGCATCGTGGGCCGTGGGAGCCGATGGCGAGACGGGGTTGAGCCCGTTCGCGATCAGGAACCGCAGTAGGTGGATATTGGCCATGAGGGCTAACACGAACGCGCCACCCTGTTCGTAGAGGCAGTTTGGACAGCGGCGCGTGATCATGATCGCATGGCGGTTCTCGCACTGGTCACAGAGGCTCTCGGTGGCATCGTGGTCCTCGCAGATGCTCAGTGACTCCGTGAGCGAGGCCGAACAGCGCGGACAGACGCCGCTGGCCACCGCCAACAACTCGAGGACCCCCCACGTAGAGGAGGCTTGAAAGACTTCCTCCGGCGTCCGATCCTGGACACCCGCCGGCGGGAGCGGCACGGACCCGAGGTAGCCGTACGGTGCATCTTCGTCCGAGCTTGTGCCGGCGGTCGCATGCTCGCTCGTCGCGCGAGCAGGTCCGTAGTGACCCGCACACTCGGGACAGTAGTGTTCCACGCGTTCCTGAGAGAAGGCCACGACGGTTCCGGCACCACAGCGCGGACACGGTTCGTCGATGGGAGTGGGTTCGAGCACCGGATCGCTGGTCACAGCACCCGAGAGGACAGCCTCGACGACGCGCCGGCCCGCCTGTCGGAGATCGTACTTGCCGTCGGTCTTGCTCACGAAGTGACCGACGAGTTTGTCGAGATGGTAGGTGAACTGGCCGCCGTGGCGGATCCCGACGCGGGTGCGGAGGTCGGTGAACGACAGCGGCCCGTCAGCCTGCCCGAGCGTCCGGAGGATCCGGATCCGGGTTTCGTTCCCCAGCGCACTGAACGCTGCGTCGGGCGACAGCACCTCGGCCCCCTCGTTCTCACTGTTTGATGCCATATGATACCGTACACCACGATCGTATGTAAAAACGCCACCCTCGCCGCCCCACCTGGCCCGACTTGTCGGTTACGTTACTCAACGGATGTAGAGCCACGAGCCTTACACAAATGTTATTCAGCAAACACTTATCGTGATAGCAGTTCACATGAGTAGCGATGCACTCCGATGGCGGCCAGTACTGACAGCTGTGGTCACGGAGAGTCGGTGGCGACGAGCCGGTCGGGGACTCGTCTGGAAGACAGCCAACGGGAAGACGAATGGAAGCACACCGGTGAACGGATCGGCCGATGGTCCATCGACGGTCACGAATACCGGCACATCGACCACGAACAGACCAATGACGTCACCAGACCAGGAGACGACCGACGAATCGGTAGATAAACAGTACGGCAAGCTGCCTTCTCTCGGGCGGCGGCCCCTTCTGAAGGCCCTGGGCGCCGGGACTGCGCTCTCGCTGGGTAGCGGCGTCGCATCCGCCACCCACGACCGGCCCCATCCGCCAGAGATCGACGCCCATTACGGCTATTCGACGCCTGACACTGAGGACATCCCGAAAGAGCTCGAACCGGACCACGAAATCGAACTCCACATCGAGTATCCACCCGAGGGGGAGGACCCGGAGGACCATGCGCCGTTTTACGGCCATTTCGCGCCGTCCGGCCTGCACGTCGATGCCGGGGACATCGTCCAGTTCACCTTCGACTCCCCGGAACACACCGTCACGGCCTACCATCGGGACCACTTCTGGCAACACCGCGTTCCCGAGGGCGCACACCCGTTCTCCTCGCCGGTCGTAACCGTCGGCGGTGCCTGGCTGTATCGGTTCGAGGAACCCGGCGTGTACGACATCGATTGTGCGCCCCACAACGTGTTTGGCATGGTGATGCGGTTAGTCGTCGGCGACGTTGACGAGGAGGCGTATCCACCCTCCGTCGAAGACAGTTGGGAAATGTGGGACCGCGCTGCTCGTCGTCTCCGGTCCCCCGGAACATCCTCCGTCGAAGACAGTTGGGGAACGTGGGGCCGTGGAGAACTCGAGGTATTCCCACCCTGGAATAAGGCGATGCTCGAATTCGAGCGCAACGAGTACAGCGAAGCGAACGATGGCGCCGAGTGGCCGTGGATGACACCGCAGGAGGTCCTCGATTCGGCGGCTCTCCATCCGGACAACATCCAGACCGAGGGAACGGTGGATTTCAACGACGTGCTCGAGGACATGGACCGCTTTCCAACTCTGTAGTCGGCGCCGAATTTCGGACCACCGGGATTAGAGTGACACGGGATGGCAAGGAAATTCCGAGATGACGCCCGCGAACAGATCCCGCGGATCCGAGCGGCGTGGGAAACGTACGACAATACGGGCGATGTCACCGCGGTCGCCGACCACCTCGCGGAGGACCTCGTCCTCGTGCCGCCGGGGACGCCCCCCATCGTTGGCACGGAGGCCGTCGTAGAGGGGTTGACTGGAACGTGAAAGACGACAGGTCGTCACGGACGAAGTCCCCGCCCAGCAGAGACGGGCGACCCGTCCGACGACCCGTAGATCCTAAACGCACGTTCGTCCGGAGAAGCAGGGGAGAACCTGGACACCGTGGGAGGCGCCTCAGAGTGACGGAGTGAGCAAGCCACACCCGACAGTTTTGTGTGACACTTGTGCCGAACTCGTCCCGGACTGATGTCCGCTCTGTGCCAGAATTGGGTCAGAATACGAAAATACTTCTTGTACGTACCCCGGGAACCGTTCGCCCGGGTGATACTATCGGAACCCACCACAGACGCGACGTACTCAGAAGTATTGGCGTCGGCCTCGTCGCGGGCAGTGCGGGGCTAGCTACAGCACAGAGCGACGACGAGAGTGCGAGAGTACGGGTCATCCACCTCTCGCCCGATGCACCGAGCGTCGACGTACTCGTCGACGGCTCCGAAGCGCTGACCGACGTGGCGTTCGGTGACATCAGCGACTATCTCGCTCTCGATCCCGGCACGTACACGGTGACGATCACGGCTGCGGGCGACCCCGGAACGGTCGCGTTCGAGGGCGATGTTTCCCTGGAGGGAGGAACCGACTACACCGTAGCGGCGATCGGTGAACTATCCGAAGGGACGTTCCGCCCGCTGGGCCTGGTCGACGACACCCGGCGGCCCGTCCGGGGAATTACCTATCTGCGGGTCGTCCACGCGTCGCCGGACGCCCCCGCAGTGGACGTCACGCTCTTCGGGGGTCGCCTCCCCCTCCTCAAGGACGTCTCCTTCGGGGACGCGACCGACTATCTGGCGCTCCCGACGGGCGAATACACCGTCGAAATCAGGCCAGCCGGGAGCGACGACCTCGTCACGGCGGTCGACGTGGAACTGGCGGGGGAGAGCGCCTACACCGCCTTTGCGAACGGGTATCTCACGCCGGACGACGAACCGGGCGACGAGCCCTTCGGGCTGTTGCCCGCCATCGACGGCGAGGACCAGCCCGACCCCACTGGGCGGCTCCGGGTTGCACACGCGTCACCGGACGCCCCGAACGTCGACGTCTTCCTGGGGGGGACACAGGTCCTCACCGACGTTCCGTTCGGCGCTGTCAGCGACTATCTCGAGGTCCCCGCTGGCACGGCCACCGCGAAGATCACACCGGCCGGCGACCCGCATACCGCCGTCTTCGAGGGAGACGTGACTGTCGAAGCCGGCACCGATTACACCGTGGCAGCGATCGGTGAACTGTCGGAGGAGACGTTCCGCCCGCTGGTCCTGGTCGACGACAACAGTATCGAACGGGGACGCGCCCGGGTCCGGGTCGTCCACGCGTCGCCGGACGCCCCCGCAGTGGACGTAACCCTCGACGACGCCGAGTCGACGCTCGTCGACGGCCTCGCGTTCGGCGAGGCAAGCGAGTATCTGTCGTTCCAGCCCGGCCAGCCGACGGTCGAAGTTCGTCCCGACAGCGAGAGCAACGACAACCCCTTCGACGCGGAGTTCGATATCCGTCTACGGCCGAACCGAGTGTATACCGCCTTCGCGGAGGGATACTTCACTGCCGACGACGAACCGACTGACGAGACGTTCACTCTCGTAACTGCCACGGACGCTGAGGGACACTGAACATATTCGCCCGGAATCACTCGGGATTCCGGCATCGTCCCGGAATCGCTGGCTACCGGAATAGCGGCCACGTCACGCGGACAGAGTGACTGACGGCCGTGTTGCGCTGGGCACCCCAGGAACCGATGTATTTACAACTTGAGAATGTGAGTTACCTGAATAATGGAAGCGGTACTCTGGCAGGTACTTGCCGGAACGCGAGGGGGGCCCAACAGAGCGCAGCTTCTGAAGGCGCTCAGGGAGCGCCCTCGCAACCGCAACCAGCTCGCCAACGACCTCGAGCTCAACTACAAGACCGTCGAGCATCATCTCGACGTCCTCGAGGACAACGGCATCGTCGAGAGCACGGATTCGGACTACGGGGCGGTGTATCTGCTCACCGACCGTGCCGAGCAGCACTGGGACCAGATAACGGAAATCACGAAGCAAATCCAGCAATGACCACGGGATATATTCATACGCGCTACGGAGGGTCGAGACGATGAGTCGGTTGCTCACTGTCGCGCAGGCCGCTGCCGTCATCAACGTGGTGCTCCTTGCGGCGCTCGCGTACGTGTGGGTGAGCAACTATCTCCAGGTTCGCTCGAAACAGACGCTCGGGACCCTGGTGTTCGCGCTCCTGTTACTCTGTGAAAATGCGCTCGCATTCTACTACTACACCTTCTCCACTCTCGAACTCACGACCCCGGCGATCCGCGCGATGATGTTCCTCCAGCTCCTCGAGACGCTCGCGATCGCGTTCCTCGTCTGGGTCACCTACGATTGATACTGACTGCGGTGACTCGTGACCGCTGGATCCGCACGGATTGTCGGTGTCAGCGGCTGAAACGACGACGTTTCCGAATCGCCCGAAACGAACCACGGCAGTCCGTACGAGACGACCGGTCGTCCACCTCGAACACCATCAGTCCGGAAGCCATATCGAAACCGAGAGGGGACAGCCGGCAGTCGGGGGGACGGGAGGCACCGGCGACCGACGGCACGCGTCAGTCGAAGTCCGGTCCGGTCTCGCCGTCGCGCTGGCCGGGTTCCTCGACGGACTCGCCCTCGTCGACCGTGGCCGCCGTCCCCGTTGCGGTTGCGTCGGGCCCGGGTTCCTCGTCAATGACGGCCTCCGTCCATCGGCCCAGACGAAACCAGAAGACGGCAACGACAAAGGAGAGGAACGCGCCGACCGAGAACGCGGCCCAGATCCCCTCGACGCCGATGCCGAGTGACGGAACCGTGACGGTCGTACCCGGGACGACGACGGTCGAGAACGCCAGTACGATAGCGACCGGAACCCGAAAGATCCACCGCGAGAGGAGCGAAAGCACCATTGCAACTTTCGTTTGCCCGGCCCCGCGGAAGGCTCCCTGGATGACCATCGTGGCACCGAAGAAGGCCCAGAAGGGGGCGATGATGTAGAGGAAGCCGACCCCCTCGGCGATGACCTCGGGGTCGTCGACGAACACGCCCATCATGAACCGGGGGAAGACCAGACAGAGCGCCGCGGCGGCGCCGAGGAAGGCCATCGTCCCGGCGGCGGCGACCCAGGTAACCCGGGCGGCGCGGTCAGGGGTCTTCGCGCCGAGGTTCTGGCCGACACCGGTCGCAGTCGCCTGGCCGACCGCACCGGCGACCGACCAGGTCACCGACATCAGGCGGACGCCGATACCGTAGGCGGCGATGGCGGCGGTCCCGAAGGGGGTGACGAAGGCGGCCATCACGACCGCCGCGAAGCTCCGTGCCCAGCCGTCGATCGTCGCCGGATAGCCGATGTCGACGAGTTTCCGGAGGATCGCCGGGTCGGGGACCAGGTCAGGGAGGCGCAGGCGGACGCCGAACCCGCCACGCAGGAGAATGTAGATGCCGGTGCCGGTCGCGAAGGCACGGGCGATGAACGTCGCCCACGCCGCACCGCGAGTCCCCATCGCCGCAAGGGGACCCCAGCCGAGGATGAAAAAGGGGTCGATAACGACGTTCAGCCCCGCGGAGATGACCATCAGCCACATCGCCGTCTTCGTGTCTCCGGCCCCCTGCAACGACGCGCGGAAGGCGAAAAACAGGAACGTCAGCGGGAGGGCGAGAAAGATGATCTCGATGTACGCGAGCGCCTCAGTAAACACCCGGCCCTCGGCACCAATCAGCGAGAGTATCTCGACACGAAAGCTCCACCCCAGCGTCGCGAGGGCGACGGAAACCGCGATCGTCAGCAGCGTCGTCTGCGCGACGACGCGGTCGGCCTGACGCTCGTTGCCGGCACCGACGTGCTGGGAGACGAGCGCGATGGTCGCCGCGGTGATGCCGATCGCCGTCGAGACGAACATCCAGGAAAGAGGGAACATCAACGACACCGCGGCGACGGACTCGGGGTCGACGCGGCCGACCCAGAACATATCGGCGAGGTTGTAGAACGTCTGGAGGAGGTTGCCGAGCACGAGCGGCCACGCCAGTGTGAGGAGTTTCGAGGCGATCGCCCCTGCCGTCATATCGACCCCCTTGCGCTCTGTCTTTGCCACTTCCCTCACGTACACGCTGGGACAGAAAGAAAGCGGCGCTTGGCGACCGGTGGGAAGCGAGAGTCCGGACGAGGGACAGGCCTGTCAGCGGCGGACGCAGGAAAATCAGCGGGCGCATCCCGGGCGGTCATTCTGTCGGCTACAAGCCCGTGAGCGAGTTCGACACCCCGTGGGGCCGAATATCTTCACGTCGGTATAGCCGGCAGTATCAGTCGCCGGTCCCCGTAGCCGACTCCGACTCGGACCTTGCCTCTTCGAGCAACGAGCCCATCGTCTCACGTTTTTCCTCGAGCGTTTCACCAAAGGAGATACGTTTCTCACCGATCGTCGCCCCGACGAGCGCGCCGATGGCGCCGCCGCTGCTCGCGGCGTTGCGGCTGAAAAGAGCACCGACGGCGGCTCCGATTGCGGCTCCGATCGCGGCGTACCGTGCGCGGCTCAGTGCCAGCGTGATGCGTTCGCGCATACCGAAGGGTTCGACGAGTAAACATAAAAAGCTGCGTACACGGAGGCAGGGGGAGAACCCGTGGTCGTCCCTGGCGACCCGCTCAGTCGAACCCGCTGACGAGTGTGACGAGCCACTGCGCGGGGTCGCTTTGCCGGCGAACGTCGACGCGTTCGACCCACTTGACCCACTGGAAGCCGCGCCGGTCGGGCGCAACGAGGCGCAGCGGGGCACCGTGGCCGTGGCTGAGCGGGTCGCCGCCGACGTGTGTGGCGAGCAGACAGTCCCGGGCCTCCGGGAGCGGGAGCGACCACCGGTAGCCGGTCACCGAGACGAAGCGCACGTACCGGGCGTCGGCAGAGGCATCAGCCGCGGCGAGGAGGTCGCCGACGCGCACGCCCTGCCAGTCCTGGACCGTGTACCAGCCGCTCGTACAGTCGAGCAGTGCTTCGCTTTCGGCACCGGTCGGCAGTCGGTCGTACGACAACTCGAGGGGGGATTCGACCTCGCCGCGGACGGTGAGCGTCCACGCTTCACGATCGACCGGGTCCGGGTCGTCGGCGACCCAGGACGTGACCGGGAAGCTGTCGTTGCCGTCACCCTCGCGAGGTTGCGAGCCGGTGAACCGCCGGTCGGCCCCCGGGGTCGACAGGAGCCGACTGAGCAGGTCCTGTGCCCGGTACGTGACTGCCCCGAACACGAGGAGAGCGGAGTACTGCATCGTCGTCCGCCGCCGGTCAAAATCCGCCCGGCGAGGAAACCGGAAACGCGTCGTCAGATGCAAGAGGAGCAGGGGGAGGAGGGCGAGCCCGAACCCCACGTGGACGCTCAACAGCGTCCAGTACGAGAGGCGGACGTCGAGGCCGAGCACCCACAGAATCCCGGTCGCGAGCGCGCCAAGCGCCGCGACGGCGGTCAGGACGGAGACGACGGTCGAGGGCTGCCACTGGTCGCTGTCGGTCAGACGAGTGCGGACCCTGGCGAGTTTGAACGCGAGGAGGAAAACGAGCGTCAGTCCGCCGATACGGTGAATCCAGAACAGCGGCCACCACCCGGGGGTGCCGACGGTGAACGACGTCAGCCCCGACCCGACCTCGAGGATGGCGAGCAAAAGAAGCGACCAGTCGACGAGGCGTGGCGGCGGTTCGAGCAGACGAACGGCGCGCGAGAGAGAACCGCGGCCCATACGCTACCTGTTGGCGCTGTGGAAAAAACGCTGTCGCCGTCACCCGGTGGTGTCCGGGCCCGACCGCCGGTACTCCCCTCGACGAGTCGACGGCGATGACCTCGCTAGTAGCCGTCTCCGGTGGGGCTGACGGCGACGATGTCGACGGCGCCGAGCGTGAGCGCGTCGGGTTCGTACCCGCCACGCGGCGGCCGGTAGCCGGCAGTCTCGAGAACGGCAGAGACGATCACCTGCTGTTCCGCCCGTATCTCCATGACGTCCGCGACATCGCTGACTCCGTCGTTCTCGCAGTAGACCCCCTGAATCTCCCAGCTGAAGTTCTCGTAGCAGCGCAGGGCAACAGTCACCCGGTCGCCGGTGGAGAGCTGGTCGCCGCAGACCCGGCAGCCGATCGTCGACTTGCCAAAGTCCTGCTTGACGGCGAGGCTCTCGACGACGAGTCCAGTCAGTTCCGTCGTGAGTTCGGTTTCCGACACCATTGGGGTCCGTACGGCAGCCAGCCACTTACGAACAGCCCCCAGAGCGGACCGGGGACTGTGGGCAGGGTGGCCGTCCCGGGCAACGGCACCACGGCTGACAGGACGACCGGAGGAAGGCTTACGTACCGACCGACCCAACCCGGGACGATGAGTTCGGTACCGGAACGCGGCGACATCGACCAGCAGTACAAGTGGGACCTCGACTCGCTCTTTGCCGATGACGAGGCGTGGGGACAGGCCTACGACGGCGTCGAGGAACGGCTGGCAGACATCAGTGCCTTCGAGGGGCGTGCCACCGAGAGCGCCGCGACAGTGCGCGAACTGCTCGACACCTACGAGTCGGTGATGCGCGAGGTGGCGGACGTGGCGACCTACGCCCGGCTCCGGAGGGACGAAGATACCCGGGACAGCGACGCGCAGGCGATGTGGACCAGGGCACAGTCGCTGTCCTCGGCGGCATCGAGCGCCGCGAGTTTCATCGAGCCGGAGCTGCAGGAACTCGACCGCGAGGAGGTCGAGGCGATGATCGACACGGAACCGGAACTTGCGACCTACGAGCACTACTTCGACGATATTCTCCGGATGAAACCCCACACCCGGTCGGCTGAAGTGGAGAATCTGCTCGCCGAGTTGGGCGAAGTCACCGGGGCGTCGGGCGAAATCTACAATATGCTCGCGAACGCGGATATGGAGTTTCCCGCCGTCGAGACGCCCGACGGGGAGCAAAAACGCATCACGCTCAACAACTTCACCACACTGCAGCGAAACCGGAACAGGCCGTTCCGACGGGAAGTCTACGAGACGTTCTACGACGAGTGGGAAGAGGTGCGAAACACCGTGGGGACGGCATACCGCAACAGCGTCAAGACCGACGAGAAACTCGCCACTGCGCGCAACTACGATACCGCGCGCGAGGCGTCGTTGCACGGCCCGAACATCCCCGGGACGGTGTACGACACGCTCGTCGAAACAGTCAGGGACAACCTCGGGAAGCTTCACCGTCACGCGGACCTGAAACGCGAGGCGATCGGCGCCGACGACCTCCGGATGTGGGATCTGTACGTCCCGCTCGTCCAGGAAGAGAGTCCCGAAGTCTCCTACGAGGATGCCTGCGAGTACGTCACCGACGCAGTCGCGCCGTTGGGGGACGCCTACCAGTCGCGGCTCGCGGAGGGACTCGGGTCGCGGTGGGTCGACGTCTACGAAACCGCGGGCAAGCAGTCCGGGGCGTACTCCGGCGGGACCTACGACTCCCAGCCGTACATCCTCATGAACTACCAGGACGACGTCGACTCGCTGTTCACACTCGCCCACGAACTGGGCCACTCGCTACACTCGGAGCTGGCAAGCGAGACGCAGCCATACGTCTACGCAGACTACACTATCTTCATCGCCGAGATCGCCTCGACGGTGAACGAGACGCTGCTGACCTACCACCTGCTCGAGACGGCAGAGGACGACCGGCTGCGCCGGCACGTCCTCAACGAGTATCTCGAACGGTTCCGCTCGACGCTGTTCCGACAGACCATGTTCGCCGAGTTCGAGCACCGTGCCCACGAGCTGTCCGAGGCCGGCGAGCCGCTGACGAGCGACCGGCTGGACGAGCTCTACCGGGAACTGAAAAGCGACTACTACGAGCCGGCTGTCGTCGACGACCGTATCGCCCGCGAGTGGATGCGCATCCCCCACTTCTATCGCTCGTTTTACGTCTTCCAGTACTCGACCGGTATCTCGGCTGCCGTTGCGCTGGTGGAGGCGATCCGCGAGGAGGGGGCGCCGGCAGCCGAACGCTACCGCACGTTCCTCGAGCGCGGGTCACACGGCTACCCGCTCGAACTGCTCGAGGACGCGGGCGTCGACATGACCGAGAGCGAGCCGGTCGAGCGGGCGCTCGACGTGTACGGCAACTACCTCGACGAGTTCGAGCAGTTGACATAGACCATGACGGCGAGAGCGACCCGCCCGGGAGGGCGGTAACCGATGGAGATCACGGTGCTGGGCTCGGGCGGAAACGCGCCGATCCCGATGCCGACGTGTCACTGTCGGGTGTGTGACGAGGCCAGAGAGAAAGGGGAGCCGTACGCCAGGCGGGGGAACTCGCTTTTCGTCCACGACGAGAACATACTGATAGACGCTCCGGAACTCGTCTGGCACTCGTTGAACAGGGAACGCATCGAGCAGGTCGACTACATCTTTCTCTCGCACTTCCACGCCGACCACACGCTGGGGCTTCGCGCGCTGCAGTCACTCGCCCTCGAAAACCTCCCGTTGACGGACTTCGTCGGCGAGACACCGACGCTGGTGACGAGCCCCGAGACGTACGAACGAGCGATCGAGGCCAGCGAGTTCTTCCAGATCCTGACGGGCCAGTGGGCAGACACCGAACTGCTCGAGGACGGCGAGTCGACGCGCATCGGGGAGCTAGAGCTGACCCACATCGCCGCGGAAATCGAGGAAGGGGGGGACAAAGACATCTCGGGGTTCCTGTTCGAGGAGGGCGGGGCGAGCGTCTTCGTTTCGCCCGACGAGAACAGACACTTCGAGCTGGATCGGCTACCCCCGCTCGACCTCTGGATCAAGGAGACGGGATACTTCCGGAAGAGCCCCGACGGCGAGTTGCTGGTGACCGAGGAAGCGGAAGAGGCGGTGCTGGCACACGAGATGACCTTCGAGGAGTCACTCGCACAGGTTCGGGAGCGACAGCCGACACGGACGGTGTTCACCGAAATCGAGGAGCTGTACCGGCGGAGTTACGACGACTATCGGCGCCTGGAACGGGAATACGACGGCCTGAACGTCCGGTTTGCCTACGACGGCATGCGGATAGAGGTGTGATCCCCCCGGGTGTGTGGTTTCCGCTCGCCGCGTGCTGTATCGCCCCCGACCGGGACGTCCGGGGAGACGCCGTCCGGGATGGTCAGCGGGGATGGCGTCGAAACAGCGGGGGAAACTGGTGAGTCGTCTCCCGAAGATTCTATATCCCCCGATTCCTAACTAAGTGTAGTCAGATGTCCCGCAGTCCGTCGCTCCCGGAGCGTCCGCACCTCGACCTGGACCCCGATATGCCGCCAGCCGAACGACTCGCGGCACTCCGGGAGCACTACGTCGATGTCGTAAAAGTCAACGAACAGTTACAGGGGCAACTCGAGGCGGCCCGCGAGCGCCAGGACGACCTCACCGGCAAGGTCGACAGGCTCGAGCGGGAAAACGAGACGCTCAAGTCGTCCTCTCTTTACATCGCCACCGCGGAGGAGATGCTCTCGGACGGGGTTGTCGTCAAGCAACACGGCAACAACCAGGAGGTGCTGACCGAAGTCTCCCCGCGGCTCCGTGAGGTGCTCGAGGCGGGCGACCGCGTTGCGATCAACGACTCCTTCAGCGTCCAGAACATCCTCGACCCGGAGACCGACTCGCGGGCGCAGGCGATGCAGGTCGATGCCAGTCCGGACGTGGCCTACGCGGACATCGGCGGGCTCGACGAGCAGATCCGGGAGGTCCGCGAGGCTGTCGAACAGCCGTTGCTCGAGGCCGAGAAGTTCCGGGCAGTCGGGATCGAGCCACCCTCGGGCGTCCTGCTGCACGGCCCGCCGGGCACCGGCAAGACGATGCTCGCCAGAGCCGTCGCCAACGAAACCGACGCGACATTCATCAAAATGGCCGGCTCGGAGCTGGTCCAGAAGTTTATCGGGGAGGGGGCCCGGCTGGTGCGTGACCTCTTCCAGCTCGCCACCGAACACGAGCCAGCGGTCATCTTCATCGACGAAATCGACGCCATCGCCGCCAGGCGAACGGAGTCGAAAACCTCCGGCGACGCCGAGGTGCAGCGGACGATGATGCAACTGCTCTCGGAGATGGACGGCTTCGAGGACCGCGGTGAGGTGCGCATCATCGCGGCGACGAACCGCTTCGACATGCTCGACCGGGCGATCCTCCGGCCCGGCCGGTTCGACCGCCTCATCGAGGTGCCCAAACCCGACTGGGATGGTCGCAAGCGCATCCTCGAACTCCACACGTCCGAGATGGCGCTTTCCGACGACGTCGACCTGGGGGCACTCGCCGCCGACACCGAGGGCTTCTCCGGCGCGGAGCTCGCCTCGCTCGCAACCGAGGCAGGGATGTTCGCCATCCGCGACGACCGGACAGTCGTCTCCCCCGGGGACTTCGACGACGCCCTCGAGAAGGTCGACGACGAGAGTGACGCACCCGGCACGCCGATCGCGTTCGCCTGAACCCTGTCGAGCGTCTCTGTTCCTTGCGCGAACCGGGCCGACCAGCGAGAGGGCACTGGGAGCCAGCCGAACTGAACGGTCTGGCGGTAATCGATGACGAGCACGGGACAGGGGCAAGCGAACCCGAGCGCCGTGGACGGGAGGCGCGACCCCTCGACCCTGTTTGCGGTCAGACAACGGACGGCAGAGTCGTGGCTCGTAGTACACGAAAGAACCCACCGAAGACGTGGGGAACCGCACCGGCCGGGAGACGTTTTCGCCAGCCCGCACAGCCGGTGGCAGCTTTCGGCGGAATCCCACCGCCGGTTGCCGGTTGGCCTGGCTTTGCCCGGGTTCTCACCGGCGTTGCCGACGCCGACCGGCGTGAGTCGGAGTCTCACCGACCTGCCGCCGTATTCGCGAACCCCGCTTGCGCGTGGTCCGGTACTGGGCCTTCGTCTCCCGCCGCCGCGGCGGCGGATCGATGGGCTGGTTCGGTTCTCCTTCGGGACCTGAGCCTGTGTGTCCTGAGAGACACCTCGGCGCTGGCCCCCATCCCGATCCGTTTCGGCTGTCGCCGATCCGGATCGGGACGACCGTATGCGTCCACGTCCTCAGTGGGCAACGCTAACGTTTGTCACGGTGCATATTAAATTTATTGGTATCTCCCAGTCCGGCGGTCGGGAGGCCCTACGTGAACCGGAACGCCGGCCCGTCGTCGGTGTCCTGCACCTCGACGCCGAGTGCCTCGAGGTCGGCGCGGAGTTCGTCGGCACGCTCGTAGTTGCCGGCTGCACGCTCGCGTTCGCGAACCTCGAGTACCAGTTCGACGAGCTCGTCGGCGATAGTCGCCTCACCGCCAGTCGTATCGACGAACTGGAGGCCCAGCACGTCGCCGCCAAAGTCCACGAACGTCTCGACCGCCAGACGGAGGCCGCGGTAGTCGTACTCCTCGCGGGCGTCGAGGTGGGCGTTGACTGCAGTGACAACCTCGGAGAGGGCGGTCAGTGCCGCCCGCGTGTTGAAGTCGTCGTTCATCGCGTCGGCGAAGGCCCCGCGGGCGTCCTCGAGAGCCGACCGGAGTGCGTCGTCAGTTACTTTCGTGCGCGCGTCAATGCTGTCGACCGCGTCGACGGCGCGGTCGTACCCCCGTTGCAACCGCTCGAACCGGTCGCTCGCCTCGCCGACAGTCTCGCTGTTGTAGGTCGCGGGGTTGTAATACGCCGTCGAGAGGAGGAACGTCCGGACGACGTTCGGGCCGTACCGCTCGACTGCCTCCTCGACGGTCTCGAAGTTGCCCAGCGAGGAGGACATCTTCTCGTCGTCGGGAGCCTCGAGCAGGCGGATGTGTAGCCAGTAACGGGCGAACGTCTCGCCGGTCGCGGCCTCGCTCTGGGCGATCTCGTTCTCGTGGTGGGGGAAGACGAGGTCCTGCCCGCCGACGTGGATGTCGATGGTGTCGTCGAGGTGGGTCGTACTCATCGCCGAGCACTCGATGTGCCAGCCCGGTCGCCCCTCGCCCCACGGGGAGTCCCACGTCCGGGCAGTCTCGGCGGCTGTCGCGGGCGGCGCGGCACCGTCGTGCTGGTGGTCCGCGACGGCTTCGGGGTCGACCCCGCCGGCTTTCCAGAGCGCGAAGTCAGCCGGGTTGCGCTTCTCGGCCTGCTCGTCCGGGTCGCCCTGCGCTTCGATCTCGTCGACGTCCTGGTTCGAGAGTCTGCCGTAGTCCTCGAAGGCCGTGACGTCGAAGTAGACCGAGCCGTTCGACTCGTAGGCGTAGCCCCGGTCGAGGAGGCGGGAGACGAGGTCGATGATTTCGGGGATGTGCTCCGAGACGCGAGGGTACACTTCCGCGCGGCGGAGGTTCAGCGCGCGCATATCACGCAGTATGTCGCGGATGTACGAGCGCGCGACCGCCGCCTCGCTCTCCCCGTCCTCGCCGACCCGGGCGACGATCTTCTCGTTGACGTCGGTGAAGTTCTCGACGTGACGAACGTCGTAGCCCAGCCACGAGAGCCACCGGTGCATGACGTCGACGTGGATCCAGCCGCGGGCGTGGCCGAGGTGGGCAGGGTCGGAGGTCGTCAGCCCGCAGTAGTAAAGCAGCACGGAGTCGGGGTCGCGTGGCTCGAAGACCTCTCGCTCGCCAGTCAGGGAGTTCGTCACGCGGAGCGTCATTGCCAGTATGTACGCGACCTATCGCTTGAACGCTGTGGTCCGTCCCCGACCGCGCCACCCGGTCAGGACGCACCCGGGGAACACCTCCGCCCGGCAGTCGCCTTACCTGGGGGGAGTGGTCGGTACGGGCGAACTCGACGTACTCCCCGGGACCGTCGGGCGGTCGTAGCGCGCAGGTGTACTGCCGGCTATACCGACGTGAAGATATTCGACCCCACGGGGGGTCGACATTGCGCACGGGCGTATAGTCACAGTATGAGCCCTGCCGGTCCACGACCACGGCGTCACTGCCGTAGAAGACGGGCGTGGTGACGTCGGCGTTCGAGGGGTCCCGGACTATGTCGCCGCGAGCGCGACGTCGAACCCGGCGGCGGGTTCGCGCCCCCAGCAGTTGAGCCACGTCCAGTCCGCAGCCGTCGCGTCGTGCGTACGGAGTTCGACGGACGGGCGCACGGGTGCCGCCCGGCTGGCGACGGCCCGAGAAACTCCGGGTCACGACTGGTCATGGGGCGCGCGCCGCCGTCGCAATTATAGTGCAGGCAGGAGCAGTATCCGGTATGGTCTCGTACGCACAGTTCGTCGACGGTATCGTCCACGAACCGACACAGACCGAGGGGCGCGGACTCGACCTGACCGTCGCCGAGGTCTACGAGGTGCACGACCCAGGCAGGGTGGATTTCGGCGGCGGAGAACTCGACGCCGCTGGAACGGAGCCACACGACAGCGAGAAGCGCGCCCCCGACGACGACTACGAGTGGTGGCACCTCGACCCCGGCCAGTACCTGATCGAGTACAACGAGTCGCTGGCCGACTCGGATCTCTCCTTTACACTCCAGACCCGCGACGAACTGCTCGCCCGGGGGGCCTTCCACCCGACGCTTCGGGTGACGGAACTACCGCAGGTCCCGCTTTCGGTCGGCGGTGCCGGGCTCCGCCTCAAAGAGAACGCCCGGGTCTCGACGCTGGTTGCCACCGCGCCCGAGTGATAGTGATTATTGCGACTCTTTACCGCCGGGCCGTCACAGTTCGGGTGTTTCGGACCGCGCAACTGCTGTTCACGCGACGTGGTCACGAAAACACTCGCAAGAATCACTATACTGTCGGACGGAAGTCATGATATTCTGCTCGTTCCACGTGGGGCGAGTGAAAGTATCAACAGTTCCGTCCGACAGTATATGAGAGGGGAATGGAGGAAGCGACGTCCCCACGTTTTTACTCGCGGGCACGGAACGGAGCCCATGACACTCGACCCCGTCCACGTGGACGGCATCGCGGAACTCGCAGGTCGCGTCGAGCAGCGCGTCGACGACCGCGACCACACGGATATCGCCGAGGAGGCTTTCGTGAACTTCCTCGACCCGCTGTACGACGGCGGCGACGTGGTCCTCGAGCCGCTGGGCGAACACCGCCGCAGGAGGGTTCCCGTCGACGACGTGGCGCTGACCGACCGCCCGTTCCCGACACAGCACGGGCTGGACGCGGGGACGATCAACCCGACGACGTTCCGGAACGGGCTGGTGCTCGACGTCTCGCAGGCGGCGATGGCGGCGGTTCCCTCGGACGTAGACCTGCACCGGGGACGAACCATCGTGATGACCGTGCACACGAACGACGAAACGGTCGACGCCGGCGGCGAGTGGCGGCTCGACGACCAGGGGTACGCCCGGCGGCGTATCCTCCAGACCCCACGGGTAGACCGGTACGAACAGACCGTCGTCCACGCGCTCGCGCTGTACCGCGCCGAGAGCGAACACGCCCTGGAGCAGGCAGACGTCGTCGACGACCTACTCGTGCTCGATGGACCGCTCTATCCGACCGGCCTGCTGAAGTGGGTCGAACGCGACCCCGAACTCAAGCGGCTGGTCATCGAGGCGGAGGAGTTTCGCGGGGTCGTGGAGAACTACCTCGCGCTCGTCGAGACGTTCGTCGAGCGGGACGTCCCGCTGATCGGCTTCGTCAAGAACAGTGCCTCGAAGGCGCTCACGCGGGCGCTCCGGGACGAGACCGGCGCGCCGTGGGTCGACGACGACGCCTTCTTCCGGCACGTCCTCGAGCGGCGACGCGACGGGCAACGCCTGACCGACGCGCTCACGTTCACCGGCTGGTTTCGCTCGCGGGTCGGCACCCACGGCGTGCTCGACGGGGACACGCTCGAGCTCGCACACGGGCGCTCGCTCGCTGACGAGGCATACGAGGTGACCTTCTTCGTCGTGTACGACCCGCGCGAGGACCTCGTCTACCGCGTCGAGGCACCGTACGCGCTCACCCGCGACGACCAACTGCGGGAGCAACTGACCACACAGCTACTGTCGGAGGTCGCCGCGGAACGGGGGCCACCCCGGGCCGTCGGGAAGGCGGACGCGCTCGCACGCATCGGTCGGGAAGAAAAGGAGACGCTCAGGCGGCGCATCGAGCGGGAGTTCGACACCGACCGGCAGACGGGGTACAACGACAAGCGGTGGGGGGTCGTCGAGAGCGAGGAGTTCCTCTGATGGGCGCCCCATGGAAGGCGGTAGGCCTTCTCGCGACAGAGAGGTGGCCGGTCGGCACGGCCGCTATACGCGTCTGTCCCATAGACTCCCTGAATGATCGGAGTGGTCGTCTTCCTGGTCGTCGTCGCGATGCTCCTCGTCGGGCTGGTCGCGGGGTTGGTCGTGATGAGAGATATCTTCTTCGAGGCTGTCGAGCGAGTCCGGTCCGGCGGGCCCGACCGGAGCGCAGGGAACGACGAGCAAATCAAGCCGCCCAAAGGCCCGATGGCGAGCGAGCGGGCGGACGCTGACGGACGGATAGTCTGTGAGGAATGTGGCAAGGCGAACGAACCGCGGTTCAACTACTGCAAGCACTGCACAGCGGAGTTACGGTGAGACGGGTACTTTCTCGCATGGTGCCCGTGCTTACCCGGGCCGTCGTCCGTCGTCGGCGGTCGCCTCGTCGTCGGCGAGGACCTCGATGTCGACGTCGTCGGCATCGACACCGAGGCGGACAAACTGGGTTCTGACGTGCTCTTTGGCAGCAGCGAGAGCACGGTTGCGGGACTCGAACCCGCGTGGCATGGGTGACTCGAAGGCGATGTTGACCTCGCGGCCGTCGATGATCTGCGTGCTGCCGCCGCTCGAAACCTCGTAGAACTCGTCGCAGATCCAAACGTACGGTGCGGAGACGTCGGGGGAACCCCGGTAGCGCGGTGGGTCCTCACCGTCCTCGTAGATAGTCCCGGTCAGTGCGGTACCACCGGCCCGCCCGCGGACGAGCAACATACCCCACAGTACGCGACCGGGAGTGAAAAGCCGTCCGGAGGCGCCAGGCGGCAGTCTGTGGCAGTCGCAACAGCGGGGGCCTGCCGACGCTCCCTCCACGGGCCGCCGGGAAAAAAGTACGTTCACCGGGTGGGGAGACGCGTTACACTGTCGGCTGTACGTTCCTAAAGGTATCCGACGCGCCGGTGTGTCGAACTCGTTCAAACTGTCACAGCCGACAATATTAGTGCCCCCCGGCCTTGTGACGGGTAATGTCCGACCTCGACGATTTCACCGATTTTGACGCCAGCGGGGAGAACACGGGCGATGACGGACAGGGTGCGGGGGACGACCAGGGGGCAACAGCCCCCGACCCGGACGACACCGACGAGTTCGAGTCCTTCGACGCGACACCGGCCGGGAGCGACCGGGGTATCGGTGTCCTCTCGGCGGCGGCGGGCCTGCGTATCAGCGAGGACGAGGAAGCGACGCAGTTGCGCGCGTACGTGACCGCGGCCAACCGGTCAGCGGTGCGCATCGGGCGCTATCTCGTCGTGCCCTACCCCGACACGGGTGGCGCGGGCGAGCGCCTGTTTTGTCGCCTCACCGGGCTGGAGTATGCCCAGGAGTACCGGGCAGACGACGCGACCGAGATCCACGCCCGGCGGGCGATGCGCTCGTCGGGAATCGACGAGGAGGATTTCAAACTCATGGCGAGTCTCGAACCGGTGGCCGTGCTCTACCGGGACGGCGACGGGTTGAAACGGCGGATGACCGACCGCGTCCCGAAACCCGAGGCTGTCGTCCGGATCGCCGAGAACAAGTCGGATATCAAGACGGGGTTGAAGATGCCCACGGATGGGGTGTTCCTGGGCCATCTCGCGGTCGGCGGCGAGAAGGTGCGCACCGCGGCGCGTCCCCCGACGATCGATTACCGGCTGAAAGACGACTACGAGGCGGGCGACCCGCTCGTCTTCCGGCACACGCTGATCGCGGGCGGAACCGGGTCGGGGAAAACCCACGCCGCAAAGAACATTCTCCGGCAGTACCTGGCCGGGGACCGGAGCTACCCCCTCGAAACTGGCGGTGACCGGACGGTTCGCCCCGCAGTCGTGCAGTTCGACCCGCAGGATGAGTACGCCCAGATGCACGACGACGGCGACTACGACTCGGGCTTTGCGGACACACTCGACCGGGAGGGCATCGCTCACGACGGGCACGACGACACCGTCGCCTTCGTCCCGAAGGTCGGCTCGGCGACGTACGCCGCCGACCACCACAGCGCGGAGCAGGTCCGGTTTACCATCCCCTTCAGCATGGTTTATCACAACCCGTGGCTCATCGCGGGCAGCGGCCTCAACGACAACCAGTACGGCGCGCTGGTCAACGAGTTGCTCCCGCGGTTCCGTGACAGCCACGGGGTCGGTACCTACCGGCAGTTTCTGGCCTTCCTCGACGACGCGGGGTTGCGCGAGGAACTCGACGAGTCCGGACGCGTCCACGAGGCGACGTTCGACGCGGTCAAGCGCCGGGCGCGGGGGTTCGGGTCGGTGTTCGACCGGGATGCCCGCCCCATCACAGAGCGTGTCCACGAGTTCGTCCGGCCCGGCGGTCTCACCGTCGTCCCAACCTACCACATCTCGAAGAGCCGGACCGCCGAGACGGTGGTGCTCGCGCTCGCCTCGCTGCTCGTCGACCAGAAACTCTCGAACGACCCGCGGTACGACCGCATCAAGGAGACACCCCTCATCGTCGGGATGGACGAGGCCCACAACTTCCTGACCGACGCCGACACCGTCCAGGCCCGGAAGGTCATCGGGAAGTTCACCGAGGCGGCAAAGCAGGGACGCAAGGAACGGCTCGGACTGTTTCTCATCACGCAGGACCCCCAGGACATCGCCGACCCCGTCTTCAAGCAGATCAACACGACTGCCGTGCTCAACCTCGGCGACGAGGACGCCATCTCCGCCGTCAACATCCCGTCGAACCTCGAGTCGAAGGTCCCTTACATGGAGAAAGGACAGATGGTCGTCTACTCGCCCGACAACTCCGAACCCGTCGAACTCGTCGGCCTCCCCCACTGCGTGACGAAACACGGGCGGGACTGACCGCCGACTGCCGACAGCGGGCAACCCACGCCGGCGAAGACAGGCAAGCTAGACTGGCGACAGACGCTGGTCTGCACGGCCCGGTCGCGCCGGCCCCGCACCTGACATGGCAAGTCGAGTCCGACAGTTTATTCAGTTCACGCAGTTTTCTCAGCCACCCCGTCGAAAGCCGGCCGTTCGACGGTGTGAAAAGGGCGTTTCGAGGCGCGCTGAACGGAACCGTTTTGGGCCAAAATCCGGCTGAACCGTCCGGAGGAACGCCCCGTTTTACCGGAGCGTCTGCACACCCCTCGAGTGCGGCATGCCGGATCACACACGACGCGCCGTCCCGACACTCGCAGGCGCCAACAGCAGTGCCCGTGGCTGCGTCCGCGAGCGACGAGTGATCCGTCGCCGGGACGCCGACCGACAGCACCCGCCACGACGGCCCGCGCGATCGGACGGCAACCGGCTGGAGGCTGGTACCCGACGGCGGTCGCCGGCCTCGCGGTCGGCGCGACCCTCCACGCTCCCGCCCTGCGGACACATCGACCACATATCGAATATAAAAAAGCGGCGGTTAAATCACGCGTTCTTTGTGTGAAAATCCGTCCGCCGAGATCGTAAACGTCGGGTCGAGTATCGCGCGAAGAGACGGGTTTGGCTGAACGAGCGACACGCGGTTGGCCGGGAGCGCGCTCCGTCGCGCGACCCGGGGAAGGGGAGGCCCGCCGCCAGCATCCGCGCCGGAGGCGCGGTTCCCTGAACGCGAGGCGAAGCCGAGCGTTCAGCCTTTTTCATCCACGTTTTTGCCGCTCGGGTGCGCTCTACGAGCGGCAAAAAGGTGGTCTCAGAAGATATTCGCGTTCTGGTAGACGGAAAGTCCCTCGTCGGTGAGTTCGTACGGTTTCATCTCGCGGGAGTGGTTGGCGTTACGGATCTTCTGGATCTCGATAGCCAGTCGGGTCTCCTGTGTCTCGCCGCGGACGAACTTGAGAACGAAGACGGCGTCGGTGAGATACTCGATGATGCCGTGCCGGGAGGCGTAGGGGTTCGTTTCGCTCGCCTCGCTCGTGAGGAAGGTCGTCACGTCGGCTTCTTTCAGCGAGCGTGTGAAGCCGAACACCTCGGTGCGGCGTTTCGCCTGGTCGTCGTACATCATCTCGAGCAGTGAGACCGAGTCGAGGACGAGGCGGTCCGCTCCGAAGTCCTGGACGAGTTGCGGGAGTTCGTCCCGGATGTTGTTGAGGCTGTTTGCCATCTCGACCGGGTCGAGGTCGACGATAACGAGGGTGCCCTGCTCCTCGTACTGTGTGAAATCCCAGCCCCACTCGTTTGCCGTCGCCACGATGGCGTCCCGGCTCTGTTCGAGGGCGATAAACACCGCCTTCTCCCCGTGCGTGAGACCGTGGTGGAGAAACTGGAGTCCGAAGGTCGTCTTGCCGGTCCCGGCACCGCCGATCGCGACGATGAGGTGGCGGACCGGAACGCCGCCGAGGATCATATCGTCGAGGCCCTCGACGCCGATGTCGATCCGCTCGATATCCGAGTCGTAGTCGTCCTCGTCGAACCCGGAGTCGTCGCCGCCGAACCCGCCGAACCACTCGTCTTCGAACATGTCGCCGCCGAACGTGTCCTCGACAGGCTCGCCGAACGGGCTGTCGTCACCGGGCAAACTCCCCGCGCCGTCCTCGCCGTCGGACGCGTCACTGTCGTCATCGCGGAGGGCACTCTCGAACCAGTCTTCGTCGGATGCGTCGTCCTCGCTCATATCCACTCCCGGCTGCCACGGCCGTATACACTGGGTAGCGGAGGGGCATTGATTAAGCTTTGCCGGCCCTGTTGGATACGTGGTGAGCGGTTTCGACATACGCGCAGAGGACAGGCACGGGTAGCGCGGCGGAAGGGGCAAAGACCGACGTAGAAACTGGAGACGCCAAAAACCGTACCCCTTTAGCTGGGGAGTCTGCGGATTCGACCCCGGCTGTCTCATACTGCCGGGGAGAATCCCGTGGGCAATGTCGCCCCCTCGTGGGGTCGAATATCTTCACGTCGGTGTAGCCGGCAATGTCAGTTTTCCGCAGGCACCGTTTGTTCCTGTGGGACGTCGTACTTTTCGCGGAACTCGCCGATAAGCTGGCCCATTTTCGCGTACCAGTCGTTGAGCATGCGCTGCATGTCATCGGCGATTTCGTCCGGGTCGGTCGGTCGGAACACGTGATAGTACCCCCCCTGTTCGTAGTTGATTTGCTCTTTCTGGACGAACCCACTGTTGACTAACCGCTGTACCGACCGATATGCCGTCGAACGCTCCCTGTCGACCTGTTCGGCGATCTCGTCGACTGTTAGCGGTTCGGCACGCTCAGTGAGCAGGAGGAATATCTCCTTGTCGAGGTTCTTGAGGCCGTGAATGCACTCCAGGAGACCCTCACACTCCATGTCCTGTCTGAGGTATTCGCTCATCGAGTCAGCCATCGTGTTCGCAAATAGGGCTTCCTCAGATAAAACCTTTTGCAAAGTCTACACAATACTATACTTTATCCGGTCTGTCCTCCGCCCAGTTCGGGGAGCCCGACCGTCGTGGTTGGTGGATGTGGCAAGCAGTGGCGGGAGCGCCGAGGTGAGGATTCGAGCGTTGCGAGCAGACTTGCCCCCTGAGACAGCAACCGGAAGTACCCACGGGACGGGGCAAGTGAAAGACGACCAATGGGTAACTGGCCCGGGTGGGGGTATGTTTGGCTATATTTTATGTTGTGCTATATTGTAATATCTACACATAATTGTTATCCGTGTCGAGAGTGTAGATAGACATGATGAGCTCCAAAGCTGAAGCGGACCCGACCGAGCCGATCGAGATAGCCGAACCGGCCGACCTCGACGACGCACTCTCGACGTACGATATCGTGCTCGTCGATTTCTATGCAGACTGGTGTGGCCCGTGCAAGATGATGGAGCCGATCGTTGAATCGATAGCGAGCGATACGGATGCGGTTGTCGTCGAAGTGGATGTCGACCGGTTCCAACACCTGGCTTCCGAGCACGGTGTTCAGGGCATTCCGACACTTCTGCTGTACTCGGACGGCGAGGTTGTCGAGCGGTTCGTCGGTGCACAGTCCGAAGAAAGCCTGACCACAACGATCGGAGCGTACACCGAGTGAACTACCCTGCCTACAAAGCGTCTCTCGCTGGTTCTCTGTCAGGTGTCCTGTTCGGACATCGAACCGACGCCTTCCAGCAGCGGTCAGGGGCGTGTCGCAGCCGGAGTAGAATTGTATAATATTCCCAAAACATTAATAGTCAGCGCGACGTACCGCCAGCTATGGAAAGAAACGTTGGCGGTCTCGACAGGAAAGGACGTCTCGTTGCTGGACCGGTTCTCGTCCTGATCGGCGTTGCGATCGTCGCAGGGGTGCTCGATATCGGGCTGACCGGAACGGTCGGACTGGCAGTCGCAGCACTCATCCTCGTGGTCGGGGCGATATTTGTCGTAACGGGAACGACACAGAAGTGCCCGGCGAACGAGATGGTGGGCGTCAACACGTACGACCGTTCCGAGTGATAAATGGGACAGCCGGCAGTATCAGGACGAGTGTTCGGTGATCCACGAAGACAGTGCCTCACCGCTGACGAACCCGTCGGCCAATCTGGCCACTGGCTCTCCGTCGACAAAGAGGACGAACAGGGGGACGCTGCGGACGTCAAACCGGTCAACAAGCGGGGGATCGTCCCGCGGGTTGATAGTGCCGACAGGAACGTCGGCGTCCCGGGCAACGTTACCGAGGACGGGCTCCATGCTCTGACAGATACTGCAACCGCTAGTGAAAAATTCCACGAGAACGACGTCCGCCCCGGTACGGAAGCCGTCGAGTGCGGCCTCGTCTTGCAGCCGTGTCGGTGTCGGGGAGGCAGTGGCCGAACCGCCGTTGCTCCCGTTCGAGTTGGTATTGTTCACTACACTCAATACTAAGGGACTGTCGTACTTATACGTTCGCTCACCCGGGCGGACAGTATTAACTTAGGAACGAAGTCTGCAGGATCAGCACACGAAGGCGACAGCGCACTGATAGTGATTAGTGCGACTGTTTACCGGTTCTTCACCACCCCGGGGTGGTGAGAGACCGGTAACGACTCGCACTAACCACTATGACGCCACGCCTGGAAGGGGCCGGACTCTCGGCGAAGGCGGACGACGCAAGCACTGCACCGAGCGCCGCGAGGGAAGCGCGCAACGAGCCCCCCGAGTCGAGAGTGCGGGGGCTTCCATGCGGGAGGTCCTCGTGAGCGCACTCTCTTCTGTTGGTCATACTGCCGGCTGTAACATTTTGAAAGAATTCGCAACCCCGGGGTAGCGAATATCTTTACGAACTTACAGCCGGCAGTATCAGCAGCGAGAAGCGGGGACTACTTTTTCGGCGTCGGCGTCTCCGAGGGGTTCGTGTGACGCACTGCAAGGGCTCCGTGGTAGAGTATCGCGGCACAGACGAGAAACGCGGAACCGAGGAGGAGTATGAAGCTGACCTGGTCGAGTACCGGCATCGAAAGCCAGTCTGCGAATTCGCCGAGTCCGACAGCGGCGCTCGCGGTCAACAGCATTCCCCCAAAGTAAATCCTCACATCGTTCTCGTCGACGTATGCCGTCGCTGCTGAGCCGACCCGTGCCCCCA
>JAZKTU010000129.1:0-8480 GCA_036625385.1 Halovenus sp.
CGCTGTACTACTCCGAGGGCTGCAAGACCTGCGAGTCCTGTGGCTGGTCGGAGTGTTGACACTACGGAGCCACTCGACTATGACAGACGACGGCGGCCGTCCGTGTCCGCGGTGTGACCGACCGATGTACCGCCGTCACTGCAAGTACGTCTGCCCGCAGCACGGCGTCGTGTTCGACTGCGCCGATACGTTCTACTGACCCGCGGTATTCAGCGTGGTCGTCCGTTCCCTTGACTTGCCGTGTCACCCCGGCGGGTCACTCGACGGGTGTCGTTCCGGCGACGCGGTTGTAGACTGGGCCGCCGAGAACGGCGATAGCAAGGCAGGCAAGGACGACCATCAGTGACGGGCTAACCGCGAACTCCGAGAGCGTGAGCGTTCGCATCGACGTGCCGGCGAGAATTGCGATGAACGCCCAGGGGATCTCGCCGACGACGGTGCCGGCGAGAAACGGTCGCAGGGAGATACCCGAGAGCCCCGCAGCGTAGGAGATCGGGTCACCCGGCACCGGCGAGAAGCGTGCGGCGAGCACGCTACGCGTCTCCCCGACAGTGTCGACCAGAATCTGTCCGGACGAGCGGACGTACCCGAAGAGCCCCGCTTCGGTCCCGGCGTACCGACCCAGGAGGTACGGAGGAAGGGCGCTCAGTCCGGCACCCGCGAGCGCAAGCGGGAACGCGACGTACGGTCCGTACAGGTACCCGAGTACGAGCGCAACAGCGCTGACAGGCCACAGGAGAAACGGCCTGACGAGATATAACGCGAGGAGTGCAACGGCAAACACGAGTGGGCGCTCCGCCAGCCCCTCCAGTTCGGCGATGACGGTCTCCGGGGAGAAGACGAAGGTGGCCACGCCGGCGACACCGACCAGTCCGGCGACACCGACCAGTTGACGGCGCGTCGCGTTCTCCATCACCGGAGACACGGGGCCCTCGTGACAAACCCTTTGTGGTATTCCTCACTGTCCCGCGGCGGTAACGGTTAGTACCGTGCCGGCGAACACGACCCATGCGCGAGGATGGGAGCGATGCGGAGACGGTCGCACTCGGGGTCGAACTGCTCGCCCATCTCGAACACGACGCCCTGTCGCTCAAGGAGACGCTCGACCGGCTCGAAACCGTCACCACGGACCCCGCGCTCACCCGGGAGATTCTCGACACAGCCGAGATGCGTGGCTACATCGAGCGGGAGGACGGTATCGTCCGGCCGAAGGGTGGTGGCTTCGTCAGTTTCGAGAGCGACGTCGTTCGTCGGGAGGGGGAGTTCACGTGTCGGCGGTGTGGGGCGGGCCTCTCGACCGGTCACTTCGTGCAGTTCGAGGTAGCCGAACTCGGCCCGTTCGGATCCTCGTGTATCAGAAAGGTGACCGGGCGAGAGTAACGGCTGCCCGGCGCGCTGGGACAGTCTGAGCGCCTCTGGCGGGTCCACAGCGTGGCTACCGTCACTGCTGTTTGCGTAGCTCCTCGATGAGTGCCTCGATGGCCCCGTGTTGTTTCTTGAGGAGTTCGTTTTGCTGACCGACTGCGTCCGTCAGCGTCGCAAGCTGGCGCTGTATCTCCTCGATCTCTGCCGGGTCGACGGCGTGTCCTGGCTGCCGGGTTTCGGAGTCGCTGTGTTCGTGTCCGTCTTCCCCTTCCTCGGCGTTCGATTCGGGCGACTGCGTCTCCGGTTCGGCGTCGTCGGCTGCCATCGTCCTCTCCTTGCCTTCCGCGTCGTTTCCCGTCCGTTCGTCCGTGTCCTCGCCAGTGTTTTCCTCCGCCGTGCTGTCGCCGAGCGGGTCGATGTCATCCTCCTCACCGGCGAGCAGACCCTCCGCGGTCTCGTCCTCGCCAACGAGCGGTGAGATGGTGTCATCGAGCGTGAGCGACTCCCCGTTGTGTTCCGCCCGGTCCGTTTCCTCGGGTCCGATGGTAGCATTGAGCTGACCGATCGAGTCGACATCGTAAAACGCAAAGAGTGCCTTCTCGAGTTGCTTCCTGACGAGCCGTCCCTCGTCGCTCGGCGCCTTGATACGCTGTGGCCGGCCCGAGACCGAGAGGACAATCTGCGTCGCGACGCTTCCCTCCTCGAACTCGAGGCCGGTCACGTCAGTGAAGGGGTACTCGGCGTAGTCCTCGTCCCAGACGGACGCGCCGATGTGTTTGACCAGCCGTGCGTCGGTGATGATGACCGTGAGTTCGCTGAACCGGAACACGTCGACTACCGTCTCACCGTCGTCGGTGACACTGGAGGCGTGTAACACGCCCGCGAGCAACCGTTTGAGGACGGGTTTGGCCCGGTCCCGCGCGACGCTGAAACTCTCCGTCCGGTCGAAATACGTGAGCTCGAAGGCGGTTTTTCGCCGCCCCTCTGAAATATCGAGGCGCTCGACATCGTGGTCGTAGACGTCGACGGACTCGTCGCTCAGGAGTCCGTCCGCCCGGTAAATGAGTGTCCGGCCCGCGGTGAAACAGACGAGGTCCTCGTCGCCGAGGTTGACCGCCGACTCGACCGCCTCGCCACCCAGACGCTGCTTGATGAGCTCCGGTATCTCCATGGTCTGGTTGTCCCCGCCTGAAGACATAAATCCGCGGGTCAAATGTCGATACCGGAATGCTGTCGACTCACTCGAGTGCGTCGGTGATGACCGAACGGTGTGTCGCTATCGTCGCCGCGTCGACAGTCATCCCCGCCCCGTCAAGGCTGAGCGAGAGGGTCCCGGAACTGTCCGCCTGTCCGATCGTCTCGACAGGGGCGATGCCGTCGAAGGCATTGGTGACACGCTCCGGGTTCGTCGTCTCGATGACGACGCGACCGGGTTGTTCGTGGAAGAGAACCGCCGGGTCATCTGCCGCTCCGTCGAGTGAGACGTCCGCACCGACTTCGCCTGTGATCATCTCGGCGAGCGTCACTGCGAGGCCACCGTGGCTGACATCGTGGGTCGCACGTGTCGACTCGTCCTCCGCCACCTCGGCGACTGTCTCGACTACCCCGGCCGGGTCGGCAGGTAACGTCGGGAAGCCGTCGCTTCCCCCATACTGCGCGAGATACTCCGACCCGCCCAGCGCTGCCTCCGCCTCCCCGGCAAGCGCCAGGTCGCCGACGAGCAGGAGTTCACCCTCGCCCGACAGCGAGAGCGGCGGGGCGTCGTAGCCCTCTTTCGTTCCCACGAGGGCAAGCGTTGGCGTCGGCGGGATCGGGCCGTCCGGCGAGTCGTTGTAAAGCGAGACGTTCCCGCCGACGACCGGCGCGTGCAGCGTTTTGCACATGTCGGCCAACCCGTCCACGACGGCACCGAACCCGCCGTAGACGTCCGGCTTCTCGGGGTTTCCACCGTTGAGACAGTCAACCGCGGCGAGCGGTGTCGCACCTTTTGCCGCGAGGTTCGTCGCGTTCTCGAGTGCAACGGCGCGTGCCCCGTCGTACGGCGCGGCGTCGGTCCAGTTTGGCTCCGCACCCGCGGCGACCGCGAGGCCGACGCCCGCCTCGCGGATCGCGAGCAGCGCAGCGTCGTCGCCGGGCGGGACTGCCGTCCTGACCTGCACTTCGTGGTCGTACTGACGGTACACCCAGCGTTTCGAGGCCGTGTTCGGGCTGGCGACGACCGACTCGAACGCCGTTTCGACGCCGACCGCCGGGCGGTCCCGCTCTGCCGGTTCCGGGGTTGCCATCGGCAGGTCGTTCATCGGCGCACCCTCGCCGAGGAACTCGGCATCGGCGTCGACCACTGTCTCGCCCTCGAACAGACAGACGTAGTTCCCCTCCGTCACCTCGCCGATGACCGACGCACCGAGGTCGTACCGCTCCGCGATCGCCCGGACACGGTCGACGTTCTCCGGTCGGACCTCGTAACACATTCGCTCCTGGGACTCAGAGAGCAGGATTTCGAGCGCGGTCATGTTCGGCTCGCGCTGGTGAACACGGTCGAGTTCGATCCGTGCGCCGAGGTCGCCTTTTGCGACCATCTCGCTCGTCGCGCCGCCAAGCCCCGCCGCACCGAGGTCACGGGCTGACTCGACGAGGTCCTCGTCGACGAACTGCTCGTTCGCTTCGATAAGCAGCTTCTCGGTGTAGGGGTCCCCGACCTGGACGGCGGGTCTGTCCTCGGTTTCGGCGTCCTCCGAGAGGTCCTCGCTGGCGAAGGAGGCACCGCCGAGTCCGTCCCGACCGGTCGCGTTGCCGACGAGAACGAGCTCGTTCCCCGGACGCTGTGCCTCGGCGGTCACCAGTCGGTCCGGGTCGTCGATGAGGCCAACACAGGCGACGTTCACGAGCGGGTTCCCCTCGTAGCCGTCCTGAAAGGCGACGCTTCCCGCGACGGTCGGAACGCCGATGCAGTTGCCATAGTGGCTGATGCCCTCGACGACCCCCTCGAAGAGATAGCGGGCGTGCTCGCGGTCGAAGTCACCGAAGTAGAGCGAGTCGGCGAGCGCAATCGGGTACGCACCCATCGAGAGCGTGTCCCGGACGATGCCGCCTACGCCGGTCGCGGCGCCGTCGAACGGGTCCACGTACGAGGGGTGGTTGTGGCTCTCGATGCCCATCGTAATGTAGACGTCGTCGTCCCCGGCAGGCAGTGCGACGACCGCCGCATCGTCGCCGGGGCCGACGACGACCTGCTCGCCCTCGGAGTCGAACGCCGACAGCAGCGGCCGTGACGAGCGGTAGGCGCAGTGCTCGCTCCAGAGGTTCTCGAAGAGCGCTGCCTCCGCCGGTGTCGGCTCGCGGCCGAGTTCGTCGACGATAAGTCCCCGGTCCGCATCGGCCAGACTCATTACTTGATCCTGGTCCAGGCCGGCTAAATCCCTTTCCATCATCGCTGGGGGGCGCCTGCCAGCCGAACTGGCGTGGTTTCCTCGCGGTTCGACCCGGGTCAATAGATACACCTACAAGGCCCGCGTGAGAGCATCCGACGGAGCGATGAGCTATCCCGACCCCGAGGCGGATTTTCACAGCAGGCTGTACGTCCGCCTGCTCGATTACCTCGAGGCGAACCCCGACGCGCCGTTCGCCGACGTGGGCATCGAGGAGGACGCGGCGGGGGGACGCGCCGACATCTACCTCTCGAGTCATGACATCGGCGATCTCGTCATCGAGGTCAAGCGCGCCGACGTCGACCCGCGTTCGCCGACCGTCGTCAAACAGGCCAGGGATTACGCCGACTCGACGGGTGCGTCACTCTTTGCGACCTGCAACGCGAGGGACTTTTTCCTGTACGACTACCGCGGCGAGGACGCCCGGGAGATAGATTTCCACTACCGCAACCTCCGGGACGACTCCCTCGGCGATGCGATTCCGGATATCTTCGCGACTGCCACGCATCTCTCCCGGCGGGACCGACTCCCACAGCAACACGAGCGGGAGCGTATCGTCGGCGTCCTGCGGAGCTTTCACTCAGCCGTCTGGCCCACGTTCAAGTATCTGGCGGCGCAGGTCCACGGCGACGAGACGTTCACCGACCACTTCGACCAGTGGGTCCGGGAGAACGACTACGTCGAGATGGACACGCACGAACAACTCGAAATCGCTGCAAAGCAGTACGCGTACCTGCTGACGAACAGGGTCCTGTTCTACCAGGTCGTCCGCGAGCAGACGCCACACACCATCCCGACGGAGAGCGGCGACCTGCTCGACTCGCTCGTCGGCGGGCGAGCGTTCGAGGACCACCTCACCGAGCAGTTCACCGAGATAATCGAGGAAGTCGACTACGGGCCGATCTTCATGCCCGACACCGGTCTCTTCGAGGTGTTCCCGCACAACACGAAGACGCGCGGCGCGATTGCGGACCTTGTCAGGAACATCGAGAGTCGGTCGCTGACTGCGATCGACGAGGACCTCCTCGGCGAGATCTACGAGGAGTTGATCCCGGCTGACGAACGGAAACTGCTGGGACAGTACTACACCCACCCGAAAATTGCCGAGACCATCGTCAGGTGGGCACTACCGGAAAGCGACGACTACGAGCGGACTGACGACACCGACAGCCTGCCCCGCGTTCTCGACCCGGCCTCGGGGAGCGGGACGTTCACCGTCGAGGCATACAAGCGCCTCGCCTCGCTTCTGCCCGAGGCTACCCACCAGGACGTCCTCGACCACCTCGTCGCGGTCGATATCAACCGCTTCCCGCTCCACCTGACGTCGCTGAACCTCGCCAGCCGGAACATCCGCGAGCGAACCGACCGCATCCACGCGTACCACACCTCATTTTTCACCCTGGACCCCGGAACGAGCCCGCTCGTGCCGACCCGTCTCTCGGGTGGCTCAACTGCTACGGACGGCCTCGGGACGTTCGATGCAGTCGTCGGAAATCCCCCCTATATCCGTCAGGAGAATCTCTATCCGGACAAGACCCACTTCCGGTCCTCGCTGAAACGGTACGGCCGGTCGAACCACACGACCTACGACGACGGGAGCAAGAAACTGAGCACAAAAAGCGACGCGTACGTCTACTTCGTCACGCACGCCACACAGTTCCTCCGCGAGGCGGGCCGCCTCGGGTTCATCGTCCCCACGAAATGGATGATGGCCGACTACGGGCGCTCCTTCCAGCGGTTTCTCTTCGACCACTACCGGCTGGAGGCAGTCGTCGGTTTCAGTGCCCGCGCGTTCGACGAGGCACTGGTCGACACCGCCCTCCTCCTCCTCGAACGCTGTTCTGACCCCGACGAGCGTGCCGACACGACCACGAAGTTCGTCCGCCTCAACCAGTCGATGGAAGTCGAGCACATTGTCGACGTCGTCACCGCCGACGTGACGGTCCCGCCCGACGACGACATGGTGGTCGAGACGCGGCCGAACTACCGGACGGTCGCCATGGCCCAGCGCGATGTCGCGGACACCGACTCCGGCAAACTCGGGCACTTCCTCGCCGTCCCGCAGGATATCATCCGTCTCGTCGAGCACCCGCAACTCTGCTCGCTCGAGGACTTCGCAGATGTCTCGTACGGGAACAAGACGGGAGCGAACCCCTTCTTTTTCCTCGACGAGGGCGACCTCGCGGAGTGGCCGATTCACCGGCGCTTCCTTACCCCCGCGATCAAGAGCATCCGCGACACCGACTCGCAGGTCGTTACCGGAAATACGACCGACCGCTACCTGCTCGACGTCCACGACTACGTCGAGGAAGTCGAAGCGTCGAGTACGTTCGGCGACGGCTCAAGCCTGACAGAGCGCGTCAAGCGCACCCTCGAACGCGACGGCTACGACACCCTCCGCGCGTACGTCGAGTTCGGCGAGCGGGAGGGGTATCAGGAGCGTCCGACCTGCGCCTCACGCCCGGTCTGGTTCGACCTCGGCAACCTGCTCCGACCGGCGATCCTCCACCCGAAGTTCTTCGACGACCGGGTCATCCCGATGTGGAACCGGGACCGTCTCGCGCCGAGCAACGCCGTCGACGGCATCTACCTCGACGACGGCGTCGACGAGGAACTCGTGATGGCGGTGTTGAACTCGACCGTACACAAGGTGATCCTCGAGTGCTGGGGTCGCGCCGAGGGCGGGGGTGCTCTCCAACTGATGACCTACGAGATGGAGTCACTGCCAACCATCGATCCTGCGACGATCTCCGGCGCGAGGCGTAACGAACTCGTCGACGCGCTCCACCGGCTGCTAGACGGCGACCCGGATGCACAGGCCGACCTGGACGCCGCCCTGCTCGAGACGCTGCACGTGGACCTCGGGGTCGAGGCGCTACAGGAGATGCGCGAAACCATCGCGAAGCGTCGCACCCGGAGCGGCGAAGATGTCGAGGTGCCGATGGCACGTCTCGACGAACTCGACGACGTCGGCGTCCAGTCGTTCCGCCGGAAGGGGGGAGACGACGAGACGACACTCGGCGAGTTCGCCGACGGATAGCCCCTCGTCGGTCCACTCGACTCCATCCGGAGCAGCCGGGGGGTCGAGCGGACTCCCGAGGGTCTCCCCCGCCTGTTTCAGGGCCAGGTCGGGGGCTACGCGCTCGACGTGCAGCGAGAGCACGGCTGTCGTCCGGGTGGAGTCACTCGAGACACCCGTTCCCGCAACTCGACATCGTAGCTGTCGACAGCGAGCGTCGCGTAGAGTCCCATCAGTACCGCTCCCCGGGTTCATCGACCCGACTTCCGCCGACGGCCTGCGCGTGCCCGACCGGTCCGTGGCCGCTGCCTTCCATACCCGAACGGAGGCGGGCAGTCCGTATACATCTCCGAGTCTCCCGGCGTCCGAGTGACAGCGACGACGGCACATTGACGGCTTGCGTCCCTGCTGGGTTTCGGTACCGGATGGACTGGCCCGCGTCGCGTTCAGCGCCTCGAGCGCACTCACGCTCTTCCTGTCACGAGCGGAGTCGGGCTCGACGGTCTCATAGTGGTTGTTGTGACTCGGTACTGCTGGGCCGACACACATCTCGCGAGTTGGCGCGTGAACCGACAGTTCCTGCGGGAAGTGCCGTAACCACTCACAACAGTCCGTCTCACGGAATCGTGGCAGCTACCCGACCGGAGACTCCGCGGAGCCAATGACTT
>JAZKTU010000130.1:0-8445 GCA_036625385.1 Halovenus sp.
AAGTAGATCTCCGCGCCGTCCTGTGCCACCTTCTCGGCGAGGACGGCACACTTGATCCGCATCGGGGAGATGTCGACGCCGAGCATGTCGACGATGTCGTCGCGGTCCATCGCCTGGAGCTCCTCGATGCGGAGGCCGGCGAGGCGTTCCGAGAGCATCGAGGCCGAGGCTTGCGAGATGGCACAGCCGTCCCCCCGGAAGGCAACGGCCTCGATGTGCTCCTCGTCGTCGTCGAGGACGACGTCCATCTCGATCGTATCGCCACACATCGGGTTCTCGCCGACGTGTGTGAACGTTGGGTCCTCGATCTCCCCGTAGTTGCGCGGGTTCTTGTAGTGGTCGAGGATCTGCTGTCGGTACATATCCGAGCCGCCGATTCCCATTGGTACTTTCACGTACGGACGGTCGACCGAAAAGACTTCCGAGAGCGCGTGAACGGTCGGGGAGACGCCGGGGAGGTTTCGCGGTGGCCGTCTAGAGACAGCAGTAGCCCGGTCTCGCCCGCTGCGCCCGGTGGTGAGACTCGCTGGATGGCTGGACTGTGACAGCAGTATCACTCGGTCGGCAGCACGTCACCCTCGGCAGTCGACGCTCGCGGTTCGGCACCTATCTGGAGGGTTTCACCGTCTTCTTCGACGAGAATCATGTTCGCAGTCCCGAAGATACCCGCTCCGACCTCCACGTCGTGCCCCCTCTCCCGGAGGTCCTCGATCACGCTCTCCGGGAAGTCGGACTCCATCTGTAACGTGTTTCTCACGCGGTACGGAATCGTCCCACTGGGAAAGGCAGTGCTCACAAACCGGGGACGAGCCACCGCCTCCTGAGCGCTGAGGCCGAATTCGACGGCGTGTAAAAACTGCTGGGTCTGTCCCTGTGGCTGTGTATCGACACCGGTGTTCCCGCCGAGGATATAGGGGTGCCCGTTCCGGAACGCCATGTACGGGTTCGAGGTGTGGCGAACTTTGTATCCGGGAGTGAGTCGGTTCGGGTCGCCTTCCTCCGTGCTGATCATCCGCATCCGGTTGTTGATGTGGATCCCCGTGTCCCCCACGACGAGAAACTGTGCGCCCAGGCTGGTCGTCACAGCCGCGGCGTTTCCCTCCTCGTCGGTGACGTGGAACGTGGTGGTATGATCGGCTTCGACGTCTGTCGCAGACGAGTCGGTGAGTCCCGAATCGATTGGCCACTCCATGGCCTGGTCCATGTCGATGCGGTTTCGCTGGCGGTCCGCGTACTCCTCGCCCAGGAGGTCAGCGACGGGAACGTTAATCCGGTCGGGGTCGCCGACGTGATGGTACCTATCTGCGAAAGCGAGCTTTATTGCCTCGGCCTGGAGGTGGATCGCGTCAGCATCGCCGGGGTCGTACGCTGACATGTCGTACCCCTTCAAGACGTTCAGGGCCAGGAGCATCGTGATGCCCTGGCTGTTGGGTGGGTTCTGGTAAACGCGGATCTCGTCGTCGTAATCGATCGACAGTGGGTCGACAATCCGGGCCTCGAAGTCGTTGAAGTCCGGAAGCGTCAGGTACCCATCATTCTGGTCCGAAAACTCGACGATTGACTCGGCGATCGGCCCTCGATAGAACCGGTCTCTCGCGGCCTGGATCGCCCGGGAGCGACCATTCGCACGGCGTTCGTCGTAGGCGTCGAGCAAGGACTCGAACGTGTCGGCCATCTCGCGCTGATACACTGTGTCCCCTTCCCGGAGAAGTTCACCGTCAGGTTTGTAGATTGCCCCAGCAGCCGGGCGGAAGTCGATTCGGGACGAGCGGATGTCGAGCCAGCGGGCCATCTCGGAACTGACGGGATAGCCACGTCGAGCAATCTCGACCGCCGGAGACAGAACGTCGTCGAGTTCCAGGTTGCCGTACTCGTCGAGCCACAACATCCACCCGTCCCAGGCCCCGGGGACGATTGCCTGATGCATTCCGGGGTCAAGCCCGCGGCTACGGTAGTCTCCCGGAGTCGCCTCCGATCCCACGGGGCCGACACCGTCCAGACTGGTCACCGTATCCGACCCGGCATCGTAGTAGAGAGCCCAGGTTCCTCCACCGAGGACCGACGAAAACCAGGGTTCGACGACGCTGAGAACGGAGGCGACCGCCACAGCCGCGTCGGCTGCTGTTCCGCCGTCGTCGAGTACGTCGAGCCCTGCTTCGGTGGCGAGGTGGTGGTTAGAGACGGCTGCCGCGGGGGTGTTCCCCGCTGTGTCACCCGGATCGTCCTCCGTGGGCGTCTCCTGCTCGGGCGGTGCATCCTGAGTACCATCGTCCCCGGAGTCAGCGTCCGACGTGTCACGGTCGAACAACCCCGTACAGCCTGCCAGGCCCGTTGCCCCGATCACTCCCCCGCCCAACAGGATCTCTCGACGGCGGCGACGCATAGTCGTAACTGTGCTGTTCATTTAATAAATCGTTCGCTCAATTGAGGAAAACCAGCACACGTCAACCTCGAACAGTCTGCGTGATGCTCCGGACTGGCGACGGTCGTCGTGAGTGCATCACGTTCCGAGGGTGTGAAACGCGGGTCAGACGGCAGTGAAAAGGGGTGAGGAAAGCCCCGTCGAAGTGGGCGGTCGAGCCCGTGAGACGTGTTATATCGTCGCGCGAACGGCTTAAAACGTCTCGAGACATAATCTGAAGGGATGATGATCGGCCACGCGGCGCTGGCGTTCGCCATCGCGGGCTGGGTCAGTCACCGGGCCGGGTACACGGCAAAGCGAGCACTGCTGGTCGGTATCGCCGCCGGAGCGTTCGCAGTCGTCCCGGACGTGGACATGGGGTACGCCCTCGTCGGACTCGCGACCGCCGGAACAACCGACCCCAGTGTCCTCCTCGACACGTTCTGGGACGCGGGGTTGACCGTCCACCGTGGTATGACCCACTCACTCGTGGTCAGCGCCGTCGCAGCACTTGCCTTCGGACTGATCGCCGCCCGCGGCGTCACACGGACCGCCGGGCTGACGGTCCTCGTCGGGATGGTCGTCGCGACGGCAGTGTTCGTCGGCGGACTCGGGGCCGGGGTGATGGTCTCGTTCGTCGTCGCCGGTACCGCCGTGGCCCTCGGTGCGGCGCGGGTCGAACTCGGGCCGCGGGAGGTGCTCGGCGCCGCGCTCGTCGGTCTACTGACACACCCGTTCGGCGACCTGTTCACCGGTACCACACCGGTGCTCCTGTACCCGCTCGACCTCCGGATACTGCCCGAGCGCGTGATCCTGTCGGGGGACGCGACCCTGCACCTGCTCGGCGCGTTCGCCATCGAGGTGGCGACGGTCTGGCTGGCGCTTGCGGTCTACCTGCAGTTGCGCGACCAGCCACTCGGAGCTCACGTCCACCGTCGCGCCGTGCTGGGTGTGGGGTACGCCGCCGCGGTGCTCGCCCTGCCGCCGCCGACGCTTGCGGTGTCCTATCACTTCGTGTTCAGCGTCCTGGCGGTCGGTGTCATCGTCGGGTCGGCCGATATATCGGTGCCGTCGCTTCGCAGTGCGCAGTCGCGGCGTGCCGTGTTCCTGACCGGCCTGACTGCCGTCACCGTCGCCTGGCTGTCCTACACTGTCGCCTACGTCGTCGTCAGCTACGGCGGTCCGATACAAACAATTTAGAGGACGGTGACCTGACGGTGTGTACATGGCTGCACAGAAAGCTGAGGGCCTGCTGGCAGACAGCCGCAACAACGCACTCGTGGGGTGGGTACTGCTGGTCTTGCTGGGAGCCCTCGTCGCGGAGAGTGTCCTCACTGGCGACCTCGCCTGGGGAGTGTTCGTCGCGAGCGTGTTCGGGCTCTGTATTCTCCCGGCGCTCGCGTTCCGGGATCCCGAGGCGATGCTCCCCTGGGAGGTCATCGCGCTGGCTGCGCTCCCGACGTTCGGGCGGGCGGTCGCGACCTTCGAGTTCACGAGCGATATCAACATGTATCTCTCTGTCGCAGCACTTGCACTGGTCGTCGCCGTCGAACTCGACCTGTTCACCGCCGTCGAACTGACAGTCGGGTTCGCGATCGCGTTCGTCGTGTTCGCGACGCTTGCGACGGCCGGGATCTGGGCAGTCTTTCGCTGGTCGATAGACCTCCTGGTCGGGACCGAATTCCTGCTCGCAGAGGGGGTGGGCGACCAGGTCATCCACGACGAGGTGATGGCCGAGTTCGTCTACTCCGCGGTCGCCGGGCTGGCAGCAGGGGCTGTCTTCGAGCTCTACTTCCGCCGGCGCGCGTCGTCCGCCGAACGGCTGCCCCAAGGGGTGTCCGAGGCGTGAGAGTCCGGGACCACCTGGGTGTCACCGTCCACCGCCAGCATCAACTCGCCCGCGCCATGCAGTTGACGCTTTTCGGGTTGCTGTTTGTCGGGTTGGAGCGGCAGTCGCCAAACATCATGCTCAACGCCGGGCTGGGCCTGGCAATAACGTTTCTCCCGGCGGTTCTCGAACGGGATCACGAAATCCCCATGGACGCAGGGTTGACGCTCTGGATCACGGCCGCAGCCTTCCTGCATGCCATCGGTATCATCGGCATTCCAGGCACCGGACAGTCGCTCTACGGGTCGATCCCGTACTACGACCACGTGACCCACGGTCTCTCGGCGTCGGTCGTGGCTGCTATCGGGTACGCGACGGTCCGGGCGTTCGACGAGCACTCCGAGAGGATCCACCTCCCCCCACGGTTCATTTTCGTCTTCATACTGGTGTTCGTGATGGCGTTCGGTGTCGTCTGGGAGATTGTCGAGTTCTCCGTCGACGTCGTCGCGAGTGCCACCGGGTTCGGCGTGTCCGGGTTCACGCAGCACGGGTTGAACGATACGATGCTCGACCTCGTATTCAATACGATGGGCGGCGTCGTGGTGGGGATCTGGGGGACGATATACCTCACCGACGTCGTCGACGCAATCAGGAAACGCCTCGAGGCGCGTGAGGCGGACTGAAAATTTCGGTCGGTCGAGACCCCGGAAAACTCCGGGAACGGACGGAGGCGATAGAGTTTAGTTCGGTGGTCGGGTAGCAGACGTCAGCGGGCCCGTAGCTCAGTCAGGTAAGAGCCCCCGGCTCATACGATAGCGAGGGTCTCTCGGTATCTGGGATACCGGGTATGCGGTGGTTCAAATCCGCCCGGGCCCATACGATTCTGCGACGAACGGACGTGAGGAGCGAATCGTACGTCCGGCGGTTTGAACCAGGGAGTGAAGCGCAGCGAAACGACCACGGTTCAAATCCGCCCGGGCCCATCCGTAGCATGCACGGTTCATAGCCGACGGAATCGACTGGCAGAGCGACTGAACCGCGGATTCTCTCGCTTCCGCCATGGTTGACCAGTCGTCGATCCCCGCCGATCGCTGACTCTCGCCGGGTGCCGGCGTGTGCGATCATCCGGAAGCCCGCAGGCCCGCGTGAGTTCTCCCCTTCGAGTGAACCTCCCTGCAACGCGTGTGCTCCCAGATTACAGATACAGCCGTGCGCCGACGATTCTCACAGACGGGGCACGTGAGAAGACGTAAGAGGCTGGCGGGAGACCGGTCAGCACGAATGCGCTTGAGTTTCCGAACCCTGGTGCGCGGGTTCCTGCTCGTCGGCGGGCTCGCCTTCATCGTGCTGGGCACGCTCGACGGCTCGCTGTTCAATATCGGACTGGGCGCCGTGGCCGCGTTCCTCGGACTCGTTGGACTGTGGATGGAGTACCGGGAAGGGGCACACAAGGATAACGCATAAGCCGGCGGCCTGACCTACTGGAACGCAATGGTAAACGTCATCGCGATCGCGGCGACCGTCGCCGCCGCGCTGCTCGGGGTCGCGGCGTTCGTGGCACTCTCGATTGACCGGTTCGTCCTCTCCGGGACGTTGTTCGTGCTCACGGCGTTCGCTATTTATGTCAGAGAAACTAAAGGTTGAGCGATAGTACTCCGGAACGCAACAGGTCCGGCGCGAGGACAAACCACAGACGACGGCGGTAAATACGCTGGCTCGGCCGAGGATAATAACGTGACAGGAAAGTAGTAGATGAAAAATTATTTTATGTAAAGTTGAGAACAGGGAACCGGACGAGCATACATGCACGAAACAGTTCTGATCGCAACGGACGGAAGCGAGCAAGTGGAGCGCGCGGTCAACTACGGGATCGACCTCGCCGGGGCGTTCGATGCCGAGGTCCACGTACTGTACGTTGTGGAGACGAAGGCGACGTACATCCTGACCGTCGGACTCTCGGACGAAGACATGGCAGAGTACGAGGAGTACGGCGAGGAGGTCGTGAGCGCGGTCGCCAAGCGAGCGGCGGACCGCGGACTGGAAGCGAAGGGAATCGTTAAAAAAGGGCGGGTCGCGGAGAAGATCGTCGAGTACGCGGAGGACAACGATATCGGGACCATCATCATGGGCCAGCGGGGCCGGGGCGCGACGGTCGACAAGTACCTCGGAAGCACGGCGGAGAAGGTCATGCGCACGACCGACATCCCGGTGACAGCTATCGGTCCGGAAGACGAGTGAGAGGACCTGTTGTGAGTCGGTCCGGGATCGACCCGGCACACAGTCACAACAGTCAGTCCGAGGGGTGCGGGTCGGGGACATCGGCGGACGTGACACAGGGTCGGGCTCCCGCCGGAGGAGTCACGCGATGTCCGCGCACCTCCGTACCGCCCGAAAATACTCATGTGGATAGAGTGCGTAGACGTCGGCATGGTAGCTCCTGTGCTCCAATCGTTCCCATCCGGGCTGTTCGAGATGGCGTTCACGCTCGCGCTGGTCGCCGGGGCGCTGCTGTTGCTCGGCGGGATGGTTTCGATGGGCGTGTTCCTCTACCGGTCGGTGAAGGGTGACGGGATGAAAGACCCCCGCGAGGTCGCCCCGGAGAAGACCAAAGACGACGACAGCGACCTCTCGAAAGGAGATTCTGACGACGAGTGGGAGTACTACTGATACGGACGGTTGTGACACGACAGGCACGCTGTTTATTTCATTGCAGCCCCTAAGGTAGCGCAATGCTAAGCAGGTTGAAACGATGGATGATGCTTCTTCTCAACCCACCCTGGGAAAAAGAAGGGCCTGACACGTTTACTATGGCAGTGCCGGAAGCACACAGCACGTTCAAGCGGGGAGCAGTCGGCTGGGCGAAGCGGCCGCCGGCGGTGGTTCGCTGTCCCGACTGTTCGACGACGTTCACCCACGAGTTTGCCAACGACTACGTCAGCTGTCCGACCTGCCACTTCGAGTGTGCACCGGACGACTTCACGGAGGTAGAGCTGGTGGCGCTGATCTGTCCCCACTGTGAGCGGGACCTGGACTACGGGATCCGCCACCCCGAGATGCTGGACGTCCCCGAGTGGGCCTCGTGTACCGAGTGTCAGTACCACTGGGAGTACCAGCACGACTACGACGCGTGATCGCTCCGGGACGTACTGCTTATCTACGTCCATCGCGTAGCAGTAGTACAGATAACATGTCTCCAGGTCCAATTGCTGATCGTACCTTCGATACCGGGTTCAGGGCAGCAGCGGCTCTCGGCGTCGTCGTAACTGCGGGTCTCTTCTGGCTCGGTGTACTGTCGGTGACCAACGGAATACACGTCGCGAGCGTGCTGCTGTTCTTTCCCGTCTACCTGCTGTTCGTCGCGATCGTGTTGGGCGTGTGGCTCGGATACGAAACCGACGAGACGGATCTGGAACGGGTGACAGAGCCAGCGGAGATGGAGACAGGGGACCTCCGGGACCGGTGGCCGTAGTACCGCTCTGGATCAGTTGGTACTCGAAGCCGTGAGACGAGAAGGAGTAAAACAGCTACCGTCGTCGGGGTAGAGTCAGTCGCCCGGTTCCTCGGATTCGGAGATGTCCGTGACGATCTCACCCCCTTCGGTGTCGACGACCACTTCGCCCTCTTCGGCCATATCCGCAACGCGTTCCTGGAACTCGCGGGACTCGAGTACCTGGTACTCGGTCTCTAACCCCTTGTAGATGGCGTACATCATGAATAGCAGGATGACCGCGAACGGCAGACCAGTCGAGATGGCGGCCGCCTGGAGCGCCTCTAGGCCCGCCTCGCCGCCGGCGATGAGCAGTGTCGCCGCGACGACACCCTCGCTGACTGCCCAGAAGACGCGCATCGTGACCGGTGCGTCGTGCTTGCCGCCGGAGGTCAGGTGGTCGATCACCAGCGATCCCGAGTCCGAGGACGTGATGAAGAACGTGCTCGTCAGCAGGATGGCAGCGCCCGACAGGATCAGCGTGCCGGGCAGCGCATCGAACATCGCGAACATCCCGACCTCGGTGCCGAGTCCCTCGTCGATCATCGGGCCAGCGATTTGGCCCGGGTCAGTGTTCAGTTCCATGTTCAGCGCGGTGCCGCCCAGTGCTGCGAACCAGACGAACGAGAACAGCACGGGCAGGACGAGCACGCCTGACACGAACTCGCGGACAGTGCGCCCTTTCGAGATGCGGGCGATGAACATCCCGACGAACGGCGACCACGCGAT
>JAZKTU010000131.1:0-8295 GCA_036625385.1 Halovenus sp.
CGTGGGCCGCTGGCACGTCGAGCACCTGTTTGTCCCACTGGAGCGGGTAGAACGGCTCGTCCGCCGGACTCCCGTTGGTTTCGGCCTGCGGGTCCGACACAGGTCCATCGAACGTAACCTCGATGTCCGGCGCGTAGTCCTTCACTGCCCGTGACTTCCGGAGTGTCCGTTCGTCACCTCGTACCACGGCGTAGTCGACACCGGACATCTCGTGAACGACCTCGAAATCGGAAAGCCCCGCGTTGCCCCGGGTCTTGACAATAAACCGATCTGTTCGCTCGGCCGCAGTTACTGTCGTACCGACTGCAATGCCACCGATTACCGAACCGCTCACCTTGAGAAACGTTCGTCGAGTGGTACGTGACATACCGATAATCTATTACGATTCTGAACATATAGTAGTAACGCGTCTGCGAACTGAAACGCCGGACTCTCTCCGGAAACGACCGAAACGTGACCCCCTGACGTGTGCCCGCTTCCACAACACTCTTAGGTAAATACGACCCTGAAGCATAAGATTATCTACATCTAATGTGTAAGGGCGTATCTTATAGACTCCGTCACACACTCCGAAACCGAAGACCCTCGCCCGAGACGCAGTCAGTCGGTTTTCGTCGGTTCGAGACCCTTGTCGTCCTCGCCGCGGCGGTTGTGGATGATGGTCCCGACCGCGCCCGTCCGGTCGGTCCGCGAGCGACCGTAGAGGAAGTAAATGAGCGTGCTGCCGACGATGATCCCGGCTGCGCCGAGGATCGGCACTGTGCCCATCTGCGTGAGCAACCCGATGCCGGCGAGGAACCCGAAAATCTGGACGAAGGGATACCCCGGGGAGGTAAATTCGGGCTGATACGACGGGACGTCCGCCTCGCGGAAGGCGACCAGTGCCACGTTGATGATCGAGAACACGAGGATCTGGAACGCGCTCGCGAGTTTCGCCAGTTCGATCACCGGGACGAACGCGATGAGCAGGAGCAACACCGACCCGGTGAGGAGCACCGAGTTGCGCGGCGTCTTGAACCGCTCGTCGATCGTCTCGAGCGTCGACGGCAGGAGGTCGTCCCGGCTCATCGCCAGCGGGAACCGTGACGACGACAGGATCCCGGCGTTTGCCATGCTCGTCAGCGCGACGACGGCGATGACAGAAATGAAAAGCACTCCGAAGCCACCCAGGAGTGCCTCCGCGCCGTCAGCCATCGGCGTGAGCGACGCTGTGCCGTCGGGTCCGCCGGTTTTGAGTATCTCCGGGTCGCTCAACCCGACGACCGCTCCGACGACTGCGACGTAGACGACCGTCATGATCGCCATGGAGCTGAGGATCGCCCGCGGGAGATTCCTTCCCGGGTCCTTCACCTCCTCCGCGACGCTTGCGATCTTCGTCACGCCGGCATAGGAGACGAAGACGAACGCGGCGGCGGTGATGACCCCGCCACCGCCGTGCGTGGTGAACGGGGTGAACCGGCTGGTGTCGAGGGCGAGCCCCGAGTTGAGCGTATAGACGATCAATCCGCCGAGGACGAGGGTGACAATGACCGCCTGCACCTGGCCGCTCAGTTTCGTTCCGGAGATGTTCAGGAGAATGACCAGGGCACCGAGTCCGAGTGCAACGAACACTATCGAGCCCTGTGAGACCGGGGCGAAGAGCAGGAGATACGCCCCGAGGCCGACAAGCGCGAAGGAACTCTTGAAGATCAGCGAGAACCAGGCGCCGATCCCGGCGATCGTGCCGAAAAGCGGCCCCAACGCCCGGTCGATATAGAGGTACGTCCCGCCCGATTCGGGCATTGCTGTCGACATCTCCGCCTTCGACAGCGCTGCCGGCAACACGACAAGCGCGGCGAGGATGTACGCGAGGATCACCGCCGGCCCAGCCTTCTTGTAACCCAACGCCGGCAGGACGAAAATCCCGCTGCCGATCATCGCGCCCATGCTAATCATCATCGTTGGATAGAGTCCTAGACTTCGTTCAAGATCGCTTCCGACCATCTCTACACACACATATGATTCTTATACTGATATAAATTTCGTATTCAGTAATAGATATCACTATAATTCTTTTTACCAGAATCTTCTCTCATTTCCTATACAATAATCGTCTAGTAACAATACGAAGAGACGCCCACGATCCGATCACGACGCAGGTGGCAAACGGGTGGTGACGGTCGGATCCCTGTGTCGGTAATTTTCTCCAAGCAGGTGGTCGTCTTCGCTGTCTTCACACGGGTATCGTCGGCGCGGTATCTGACGAACAGCCATCGCGGCGTGGCCCATCACCGGAAGCTTCTGCGGTGGAGCGGGGCGGGAGGCGTCAGCGTGGCTGATCCGGACAGCGTGATCGGCGTGCACCGACGATCGTAACCGGTCCCGGCCACCGAGGGAGCGTTATCCGCGTCCCCCCGCGAGAGACTCCGCTTCGGGGAGGCGACGCAGCGTGAGCATCGCGATCGTGCCGACCAGCGGGCCGATTGCAAGCGGGGCGAACGCCCATTGCCAGCCGATCCAGTCTGCCACGAGGGGTGTCAGCTGTATCGATCCCAGCGTCAGAAGAAATCCGATCGCAGTCTGGAACGTGAGTGCGCTGCCGACATAGGAGTCATCAGCAAGTTCCGAGACGGCAGCCGAGAACTGTGCGGAGTCTGCGACGATGACAAATCCCCACAGGAGCACGAACGGAACGACCACGATCGGCGACGCGCCGAAGACGAACCCGGCGGTCAGGCACGCCCCGCCGCTCACGACCATACTGGCAGTGGTGACGGTCGTCCGGCCCAGTCGATCCGCGCTGACACCGGCGACAACAGCACCGATCCCGCCGATCCCGATGGTCCCGAACGTCACGAGCGCAGCGAAGGCTTCACTCTCGCCACCGCTTGCGGTGAAACTCAGCGAGAGGTACACCGGAATCCAGGCCCAGACCGCGTACAGCTCCCACATGTGGCCAAAGTAGCCGAGATTGGCGAGGGTTGTCGCCTGGTCCCCGGCAATCCGGCGGATCGCACCCGGATCGAACGGCGCGGCTGGTGCCTGATACGGGCCGGGTTCGACGAACAGGACCAGCACGGCACCGACTACTGCGAGGGTCGCAGCACCGAGCAACACCGGTGTGGGCCGTCCAACGCCACCGATGCCGCGCAAGAGGTGTGGCATCGCGGAGCCGACGGTCAACGCACCGACCAACACCCCGATCGCGAACCCTCTCCCGGCCTGAAACCAGCCTGCCATGATCTTCATCCCGGGGGGGTACACCCCTGCGAGAGCCATCCCGGTCAGGAATCGAAGGGCAGCGGCGGGGAAAAAGGAACTGACACTCGTCGCGATGACGACCGTCGCAGCCGCGCCTACGACTGCCGAGGCCGAAAACAGGTACCGCGGCTTGATCACGTCCGATACAGTAAACAGGGCCGAGAGGAGGGCACCGACGACAAACCCAAGCTGGACCGCGTTGGTGAGCCACGCCGTTTCGGTATCCGAGAGACCCCAGGCCGTCGCCAGCTCCGGACCGACCGCCGAGACGCTGAACCAGAGCGTCATCGCCAGTAGTTCGGCTGTTGCGAGCAGTGCGAGGACCCGATATTTCCGGTAGCCTGTGTAGCGTCCGTCAGTCATGGCCACTGATGCGGACAGTTGTGATTATTTCCGGCATGGCACCCACAGCGTTTCAACTGCCGACACGTGAGATGTGCGTCGGCCCGGCGGGAGCGAGTCACGACAGCCCGCATGATACGGTCTCCCGTGACACAGTGGAGCTACAGGCCACCCCGAGGTGGGGAGATGCGTTACCGATGTCCGTCTGACAGTACGGGCAACTCGCGAGTCGGGCCGTTCCGACCACGCCAGCAGCTCGAGGACTGTCCGACAGTCCGAGTGACGACTTGAACCACTTGCTGAAGACATAGTCTTATTGCGACGGGACTCTCTTTCGGGTACTCGACAAAAAGCGCGACTGACGTCGAGGTAAGTGCATACCGTCAAAACGGACAACGGCCGGTGATCTCCACAACAGGCTTTTATTGGGGAACGAAGATGTAGCTCTGCCCGTCGACAGCGACACAGTTGAGAGCAGGTGAAGCCGACCCCGTGAACCGTCCCGGGCTCGAGTGGTTCGAGACACGAAGCGCTCGGCCCGATCACGGACCCCGTCGGACACTCACAGGACGGGATGATCGATGGCCGGACCGACCTTCCCCGGGCGTCGTCCTCCCGCCACGGGTCGACGATGTCCAGCGAGCCGGGATCGGCCAGACCGGCCAGTCTGCGGGTGAGTGCAGCACCGTGTACCCAGGACAGTCCCGGGCGACGGAGAGGTGGTCTCGATCCGCTGTCAGCGTGTTAGATGAACTCGGAGTTCCCCGGACCGTTCGTGACGTGCACCTCGAACGGTTGTGTGCTGACGTCGTCCTGTTCGACGAGGTGCCAGTAGGTCTCGGCCATGTCGTCGGGGTCGAGGAACGTCTCGTCGTCGCGGTCGGAGAATCGCTCGCGGACGCCCGGGGTGTCGATCTGGCCATCAATGACGATGTGCGCGACGTGAATCCCCTCGGGACCGAACTCCTGGGCGATATCCATCGCCATGCCCCGGGCCGCGAATTTCGCAGCCGTGAAGCCGATCGCGCCACCGAGGCTCCGCACTGCGGAAGTCGCGCCGGTGAAGATGACCGTCCCCCCACCCGTTTCGAGCATGTCGTCGACAGCCTCCTGCGAGCAGACGAACGCACCGCGGCCGTTGACCGCCCATGCTTGCTCGAACTCCTCGACGCTCACGTCCATGAGGCCCTTCCAGGAGGCGGCGCTCGCGTGATTGACGAGGACGTCGACCGGACCGAATGCCTCACGGACCGCGTCGAATCCGTCCCGGATCCCATCGACGTCAGTGAGATCAGTCTGGACAGCGAGACCCTCGCCAGGATCCGGAAGATCCGCCGCTGTCTCCTCGATGTACTCCGTCGACCGGGCGAACAGTGCAACCTGACAACCCTCGGCAGCGAACCTCCGTGCGAGTGATTCACCAAGTCCCGGACCGACGCCAGCGATGACTGCTGTACGGCTCATACTGTACGATACGAGTCGGACCCTCAAAAACCGTAATGAGAGAAGCCCCGCAGGGACAGCGGCGCACCGCGCTCTTCTCGCCGAGTGATAGTGATTAGTGCGACTGTTTACCGGTTCTTCACCACCCCGGGGTGGTGAGAGACCGGTAACGACTCGCACTAATCACTATGAGACGGGGAGTGACTGCGCGCTGGCTGCTGGGAACATGAGACAAGAGTAGCGGAGAAGACGGGAAAGCACACGTTGTACTGGCGTGGCCGGGGGATAGCCCTGGCTGGATTCGAACCAGCGTCAGTGGCTCCAAAGGCCACTATGATTGGCCGCTACACCACAGGGCTCCTGTGTACGCATATATTTCGTGGATACAAGTGCATTACTTTCTCCTGGGGCCGGGGAGCGGAATGTCACTGCCCTCATACGGATTGTTGTGACTATTTTCAGCAGTGGGGCCCGGGTATCGGCGTCTGAGAGTCTGAAACCACCACACTGTCTCGACGTCGCGGTAACGAATCACAACAATCCGTATCAGAGTTGGTACGGCACGACCGGCAGAGCCAGCCAAAAGTAAAAAGCGACTATCGAGAACTGCGGCGCTCACAGCACCTCGGAGAAACCAGCGTCAGATGAAGTCTTTCTCCTCGAGTTCCTCCATCACGTCGTCGACGAAGTCCTCGGGGGAATCGTACGGGAAGTCGCCGCCATCGAGTTTCGTGTTCAGTTCCATCGCGGTCACCGAGAAGTCGCCTGACTCGAACTTCGTCGAGGGGCCGTCGGGCAGCGCCGGGACCAGGTCCATCGGGCTGTTGATCGGATAGTCGGCTCCCTCGAACGCGTCGATCATCTGCTGGCGGAGGTCTTCGTGGTCGACCATACCGACCGTTCGACCGTCCGACTCAAAAAGATGTGGTGACCGGTAAACGTTACCTCAGTTTGAAGTTTATTCATGACGGTGCAGGAGTACAACAGGCGTCGCTCCGGTGCAGTGAGTCGAACAAAACAGAGGGATTGCGGTTCCGGCTGGTGGGTCAGCTTGCGGGCTACGACCGGCGTCGGAGCGCAACGGGGTCGAAGCCGGGACCGCCGTCGTCCGTGCCCCCGCGTCGGTGAACACCCCATGCGCCGGCAAACCCCGGGCCAAACTCGGGGCCACCGACGCGCAGTTTACGGGGATTTTTGTCAGCTGTTAGCATAGAACGTCGTATGGCGACAGAACACTCTCTCTCCGGAGAGCCGACCGACTACGGGGCGCTGGAACCCGGAGAGGGGTACAACTACTGGGAGTACGACCGGACGCTCCGGTTCGAGGCACGGCGCTCGTATCCCGACGAGGAGTGGGCGTGGGCAGAGCCCCGACTCGAGGAGTGGGGGGAGGTCCTCGGCGACACTATCGCCGACAACGCCGAGGTCATCGACCGACGCGGTCACGAGTTGCACACCTACGACCGGGACGGCAACGTAGCAAACGAGGTCGAGTATCATCCCCTGCAAGACGAGAACGACCGACTCGCCTACGGGCGCGGTATCGTCGCGGACGCCTTCGAGGCGCCGCCGGGCCGCGACGAACCGCTCGGGTTGACCCACCACCTCCTCATGAACGGGCTCCTTGCGTACGCCGACAGCGGCTTCGCCTGTCCAGTCGCGATGACCGGCGGCGCGGCGCTCGTCCTCGAGAAGTTCCTCGCGGACTCGCCGAGACCCGACCTGCTCGAACCCTACTACGAGGGGCTCACCGCCCGGGAGTACGAGGAGGTCATCGAGGGGGCGATGTTCCTGACAGAAAAGCAGGGCGGCAGCGACGTCGGGGCCAACGAGACCCGCGCCGAGCCGACGGACGAAGAGGGCGTCTACGAACTCCACGGGCAAAAGTGGTTCTGCTCGAACATCGACGCCGAGGGGACGCTGGTGCTCGCCCGCCGGCCCGACGCCCCCGACGGGACCGACGGCCTCTCGCTGTTTGTCGTCCCACACACCGACCGGGACGGGGAGTTGAACGACCAGCTGTACCGGCGACTCAAGGACAAGCTCGGCACGATAGCGGTCCCCACCGGCGAGGTCGAACTCCGCGGCGCGGAGGGGTATCTCGTGGGCGAACCCGAGCGCGGCTTCGGGTACATGACCGAGATGCTGAACCTCGAGCGCCTGCACAACGCCGTCGCGTCGCTGGGAATCATGGGGCGGGTGCTCTTCGAGAGCAAGGTGCACGCAGCCGATCGCGAGGCCTTTGGTGACACCATCGACCAGTACCCGCTGCTCCGGCGGGACCTCGCCGAACGCTGTGTCGACTACGAGGCGGCAGTCGCGTTCGTGTTTGCTGCCGCGCGCCAGCTCGACCGTCGTGAAGCCACACAGGCAGGGAGCGACGAGCACCGGGAGGCCTACCAGCTCCTGCGGGCGCTGGTTCCGGTGGCAAAGTACAAGACCGCACGGATGGCGGTCGACACCACCTCCTACGCCTGTGAAATCCTCGGCGGCAACGGCTACGTCAACGGCTTCGTCACCGAGCGGTTCCACCGCGACGCACAGGTGCTACCCATCTGGGAGGGGACCTCGAACATCCTCTCGCTCGATTTGCTTCGCGCGCTCGACCGCGAGGACGCACACGAGGCGTTGCTCCCGTATCTGTCGGACCGACTCGCCGCGGTCAGCCACCCCGCACTCGAGGACCTCGCGGACACTGTCGAGGGAGCCTTCGAGGACCTGCAAGCTGCGCTCGGGACGCTGGCAACGGCCGAGTCCGACTACGCACAGTACGAGGCAAAACAGTTCGCCGACCTGCTGTTCGATGTCGTCGCGGCAACCGCGCTCCTCGGGAACGCCCAGGACGCGCTCGCCGAGGGGAACGACGGCCGGAAAGCGGTCGTCGCGCGGCTGTTCGTCGAGTCACGGTTCGAGGACGGGGCGGTCCGGGGGATCACGGACGGGCAGGCCCTCGGTGACGAGTGGTTCGACGCCATCGTCAGGTACGGGCCGGTGTCGCCGGAGAGCCTTGACCGGCGGTCGGGATAGCGGAGATCACGAGAGGTCGGACGGGAGGGCGGGACACGACGTGTCACTGCGTTGAGTCAGTCGCGGAGACGAGCGAGACGGGGAATGCGGCGGTCCTCGAGGAACACACCGAGGCGGAGCGTCGGGGGAGGGCTCGAGTGAAGAACTCGAACTGCTCGGCATCGCCGCCTAGTCGGCCGTTCGGTGTCGGGTCTGAAGCCCTGCTTCCGCGACGTTGACACCATACTGTGTCGTCCGCTCGAT
>JAZKTU010000132.1:0-8271 GCA_036625385.1 Halovenus sp.
TCCAGCTCATCAAGAACGGCAAGCAGGTCACCGCGTTCTGTCCCGGTGACGGGGCTATCTCGTTTATCGACGAGCACGACGAAGTGACCATCGCCGGGATCGGCGGTGCGAAGGGCCGCGCGATGGGCGACCTCTCCGGCGTCAACTACAAGGTCGAGAAAGTAAACGGCGTCTCGCTCATCGAACTGGTGCGGGGCAACGCGGAGAAGCCGGTGCGATAACATGTCTGCAGACGACCAGCCCGACCCCGACGCGCCGGCTACCGGGGACTCGGGTGCGCTCCTGTTCCAGAAGTGGTCGGTCGACGACATCGAGTACCGCGACGTCTCCACCGAGCGGTACATCACCGTCACGCCCATCGCCAACACGATGGGGCGCCACGCCGACAAGCAGTTCAAGAAAAGCGAGATCAGCATCGTCGAGCGCCTGATCAACCGGCTGATGCAGACCGACGAGAACACGGGCAAGAAACAGCTTAGCACGAATCTCGTCCGTGACGCGTTCGACATCATCCACGACCGCACCGGCGAGAACCCGGTGCAGGTGCTCGTGCGGGCCGTCGAGAACTCGGCTCCGCGGGAGGAGACGGTCCGCCTGAAATACGGAGGTATCTCCGTGCCGAAGGCCGTCGACATTTCCCCGCAGCGCCGCGTCGACCAGGCGCTCAAGTTCATCGCCGAGGGCGTCTACAACAGCTCGTTCAAGTCCGACACCGACGCCGCCACGGCACTCGCCCAGCAACTCGTGGGTGCCGCCAACAACGACGTCGATACCTACTCCGTCGGCCAGAAAGAGGAAAAAGAGCGCGTCGCTGCTGCCGCACGATAGCGCGCGATTCGTCGCTTTTCGGCATCCTGGCTCCGTTGAAACCCCCAGCAACTGGAATCGCGTGCTGGATACGGGGCACGTCTCGCCGATTGCGGAGGTTCCCCGTTCTCGAAGGATGGGTTGTACGAAGCGGGGCTACGATTCCGCCGTGGGGAGGGAATCATCAGTGAGAAAAAAAGAGGACACCGCGAGGGAGAAGTCAGAGGCCTGTCTCAGATGGCCTCTACAACACCGGTCTGCTGGAGCATCCCGAGGTCATCCTGCTGGTACCACTTTTCGGCGATCTTTCCGTCTTCCATCCGGAAAATCGCGAGACCCGTAATCTCGAACGACTCCTCCGTCGGCGGTAGCCCGAAGAGGTCGTTCTGATGGGTTCCGGTGACTGTCCAGCGGACTGTTACCCTGTTCCCCACTTCCAGATATTCTTCTATTTCGATATTTGCATCGGGGATTCCACCCAACATTGACATGGCCCATTCGCCATACTCGTCGATCCCGTGAACGTCCCCGTCGACGCCGAACAGACCATGCACGACAACATTCTCGGTCGCCACCTCCGGAAGGGCCGTTGGATCCTGCTCGTTGAATCCCTCCAAATACCGATCGATTACCTCTCTGTCGATGCGGTTTCTGCCATCGGTATCTCCCCTCGTTGCCCCTACTTGCGGCACGCACCGGTCCGCAAATCGGGGCAGAATAAAGATACACGTTCGATCGTATAACGTTTGAATCCAGGGGTGCTGATACGGACGGTTGTGGCTCGTTACCGCTCTGCTGTGACAAAATACACGTTTCGCGGGCTGAACCCACGTTCGGCGGGCCCGTTCGTAAACCGATGATTTCATTTTGGTTGACGACGGCCATGCTGGCATGGCACAGGAACGTGCGGAGTCGGTGGAACTCGTCGACGCAGAGACAGTCGGATACATCGCCGCCGCGGTCCAGATCGCGGCGCTGACCGGGATCCTCGCCTGGGTGTCGGTCGACCTCGGGCCGGTACCGTTCTCGTTTCAGCCCTTCGCAGTCTTTTTCGCAGGGCTGCTGCTCGGCCCGCTGTGGGGCGGATTCGCGATGCTCGTGTACGTGTTCGTCGGACTCGCCGGCGCGCCGATCTTCGCCAACGGCGGCGCAGGACTGGGATACGTCCTCGGTCCGACCGGCGGTTTCCTGGTCGGTTTCGTCGTCGCCGCCGTCCTCGTCGGGGCCATCGCGCACCGTTCGCTGACACCGACCTCGTTCAGCGACCTCTCGACAGTCGCGGCAACTGTCGCACTCGTCGCCGCGCTGGGGCCGATTTACGCCATCGGTGTCCCGTGGTTTGCGACCGTCCAGGGGTGGACACTCGTTCGGGCGGGGACGTTCATGTCGTGGTTTTTCGTCGGTGACCTAATCAAGGTCGTCCTCACTGTCGGCATCGTGGCCGGCGGGAACGGACTGCTCGACCGGTTCCGATGATTGCGGTCCGCAACCTCGTTCACCGCTTCGGCGGCGACCGGGCACTCGACGGGGTGTCGCTGACGGTCGACGACGGGGAGTGGGTCGTCCTCGCCGGCGCGAACGGGAGCGGCAAAACAACGCTCGTCCGACACTTCAACGGGTTGCTCGACCCGGACGGGGGGACGGTCACCGTCGACGGCGAGTCGCCCGCCGACAACCCGGTTCTCGCCCGGACGAACGTCGGGATGGTGTTCCAGTCGCCCGGCGACCAGTTCGTCGCGGCGACTGTCGGCGCAGATGTCGCCTTCGGTCCGGAGAACCTCGGGCTCTCCCACCGGGAGATCGACCGGCGCGTCGAGGAAGCACTCGAGGCGGTGCGACTCGGTGGGCGCGCGGACGAGCGGATCGACGCGCTCTCCGGTGGAGAACAGGCCCGCGTGGCCATCGCCGGCGCGCTCGCGATGGAGCCGGCACACCTCGTGCTCGACGAACCCTTCGCTGGCCTCGACTGGCCGGCGCGGCGCTCGGTGTTCGCCCGTCTCGACGACCTCGCCGCCGAGGGAACGAGTATCGTGCTCGTCACCCACGACCTCCGGGACACGATGGAACGCGCCGACCGGATCGTCGGCCTGCGGGACGGCCGGGTCGCGTTCGACTGCCCGCCCGGACCGGCACGGGACCGGCTGTCGACAATCGACGTGCGACCGCCACCACCCCCGACCGACGAGGGATGGTGAGATACACCCCGGGCAGGACGCTCGCTCACCGGCTCGACCCGCGGACGAAGCTGTGCTTCCAGGCGGGCTTTGCGGTCGCCGTCTTCTCCCGACCGACGCCCCTCTGGCTCGCGGGAATGACCGTCGTTGCCCTCCTCGTGCTTGTCGTCGCGGGGGCCTCGCTCCGGCGGACGCTCCGTGCGTACTGGTTCGTGCTCCTCTTTCTCGCGCTCGGACCCGTCATCGCGGCGCTGACACTCGGGCCGCCGTGGGTCGATATCGACCGGGCCGCGGGTTCCGCCCTGGCTGTCGCCCGCGTCGTCCCCATCCTGCTCGTAAGCGGAGCATACGTCCACGCCACGCCGATCCGCGACACCCGCGCCGCCGTCCAGCGGACGGTTCCCGGTCGGGCCGGACGGCTGCTCGGTGTCGGAATGGGGCTGACCTTTCGATTCGTTCCCGTCGTCCGCGAGGACGTTCGCCGGGTCAGGGACGCGGTGCTCGCTCGCGGAGGCAGGGACCGTCCGTTCCGCGACCGGGTGAGTCGCATCGCAACGCTCTCGGTCGTGCGAGCGCTCGACCGCCGCGACCGGCTTGCCGTGGCGCTCCGGGCACGCTGTTTCGCCTGGAACCCGACGCTCCCGCGCCTTGCCTTCGAGCGGGCGGACTACCCGGTTCTCGCACTCTCGGTCGTGCTCGCGCTGACGCCGCTGCTGTGACCGGTGGGAGCGCAGCAGTCAGTCGGCAGCGGGCCCCTCACCGCCGGCGTAGGCGCGGGTCATATCGACCAGTGCCTTGCGATACTCGCTCTCGTCGGGGTCGGGTGAGAGCGAGCGGAACCGTCGCTTGAACGCGTCGAGGTCGATCCCGGGCGCATCGGCGGCAGCGGCGTGTGCGAGGTCGTACAATCGGTGCTGGTCGTCGACGAGTTCGTGACGTTCGACGATACCCAACGCGAAGGCGGCGTTGACGGCAGTGATCTCCGGGTCCGCGGTCGAACTCGGCCGGGCGAACCCCTCCGTATCGTCGTCCGCCGTCCCGGCGGTCCGGAACCGGTCCCAGGCTGGCGTGGCACGCGGCCGGTCGGCCAGCGCAGCAGCCAGGCTCGATTCCAGAAAGGCGACGAGTTTGTCCGCCGGCGCGACCCGCAACCAGAAGTCGTCGGCGTAGATGTCGCGCATGTGGTTCGCGATCTGGTAGCAGTGGGTGAGTTTGCGCTGTTCGACGGTACGCCCGGCCAGGGCGAGAAAGATTGCCTCCTTCGTGGACTGGGTGTGGGAGGGGTGCTCGCGCTCGTGGTGGTGCATGTGGGCGTACTCGTGAAGGGCGAGTTCGCGCGCCATTGCACTGGTCGCGGCCTGCCGGGAGATGGTGAGCCGGTGGCCCGCCTCGCCGTGGCTTACCCGCGTCCGCTCGTCGGGGTCCTCGACGACCCGGACTGTCACTGGCTGGTCGAGTTCCGACTCGGTCTCGAACAGATCCCGCGCGGCGAGAAAGGGCTCGACCGGACCGCGACCCTCTACCTGGACGTCCATAGCTATGCTATCACAGGAGGTGCGTGCGTATTATTTTTGCGGGACGGAACGGCGTCGAAACCGGGAGAGTGGAGCATCAGCGGGAGAGCGGGGGCGGGCACGGTCAACCGAGAGTCACTCGAGCGTGGCGTAGGTGAGAAAGGCGATCGCGATCAGTTCGAGCACGCGCATCCCGAGGACGACCATCCCGACCAGCGAATCCATCGCGTAGAGCATCTTCATGCTGCTGAAAAAGAACCCGAGCGCGATCAGGTTCTCGGTCAGGAGCACGGCGCTGAATGCCACGAGCCCGAGGATCATCGACGACCTGAACTGCCGGTAGTTTTTGAGCCAGATCGACGCCAGCACGGCGAGCAACACGCTGTTTACCCCCGTGATCGCGATGCCGACCATCGTCGGTGGGCCCATCGCCATCGTCAGTCCACCTCCGCCGCAGTTACCCTGTCCTGTTCGAGCCGATCGATCCCGGCGAGCGGTCGGCTCATCCGTCGATCGTCCGCTGTACCCAGCCGGACGACCCGGTCGGCGAAGGGCCGGACTCCTCCCGGATCTGGAGGGTGCCCTCGCCGTCCGTCGCCCGGACGATGACGTCGTGGCTGCCGTCCGGGTCGAACGTGTACCGCCACTGCCGCCAGACATCCTCGTCGGCCAGTGGCTCCGAGAGCTCGGCATCGGCCCACGTGTCGCCGCCGTCAGTGGATACCTCGACGCGGTCGATGCCACGGGTGCCAGCGTAGGCGTGGCCGGCGAGTTCGACTCGGCTGTCGTCGAGGTGAGTGATCCCCTCGTCCCAGAGTTTGGCGACGGTCTTCACCTCGCCGGTGCCTTCCCAGCCACGCTCCTCCCAGTAGCCGTCCTCTTCGGTGTTCAGGAGTTCGATCTCGTGGAGCCACTTCACGTTCGTCTCGCCCCAGTGACCGGGGATCAGCACCCGGACGGGATGGCCGTGGCCGGTCGGCAGTTCCGTGCCGTTCATCCCCCAGGCGAGAAAGCCCGAAGCGAGGACGTCGACTGGGAACTGCACGTAGTAGCCGTCCTCCCCGCGCAACATTGCGCAGTCGCAGTCGCCGTCGGGGTCGACCGACTCGAGCAGCGGACGGATGGGCGTCCCGGTCCAGACCGCCGTGTCGATCTTCTTGTCGTTGATTTTCTCGCCGACACACCGCAGTGTCACGAGACGGTTCTCCACGGGCCGGTCGGTCAGTTCGTCGAAGTCGATCGTCCGTTCCGACTCGACGTCGCCGGTGAAGGTCAGCGACCACTCCCCGGAACTGACCTCGGGGTCGAACTCGGCGATGTCGACGTTGTAGAACCCGCTGGTGGAACTCACGAGGCCGGGAAGGTCGTCGCTTGCGAGGTCGAGCGAGGCCGCGCTGGCCGCTGCCAGACGCGACTCTGCCTCCGTGGACCCCGGTACGTCCCCGAGCGAACTTCCCGTCGTGTTCCTCGTGTTCCCGTGGATCAACCGCCCGCCGAGGGCCGCGCTCCCGGCGAACCCGACCGCGGCGACGAGCGTTCCGAGCGTCCGCCGGCGGGTCGGACCGGCCGGGGCAGGGGCCGAGTCCGCCGCTCCCGGACGCTCCGGACGGGTCTGCGTCCGCGAGGACGAACGGCTGCCGAGGGTGGTAAAGACCGCAATCGCCACCGCAGGGCCGGCTGCGAGCAGGAATTCGCCCGTCAGGACGGCAGCGAGGAGCCACGCCACAGCCCCGGCAACCAGACCGCCGGCGAGGGGGATATCGATACGTGCCGCGAGCCGGATCCCGGCGAGCGAGACCAGGCCGAAGACTCCGATCATCGTCGCCACTGCCAGCCCGATGTGGAGAAGATGACCTGCCTCGCCGACGTTCTCGATCATGAACGTCACGATCGCGCCGGGCGTGAGGTTGACGATCTGCTGATCGACGGGTGCGACGACGAAGGTCGGGGACCATCCCGTGAGAACGTAGGAGCCGGCAACCGCAGCCATACCGGTGAGCACCACGAGGAGTGACTCGTGCCTGTCGGGGAGGTCGATCATAATTGCTGTAGAGTGAGCGGTACTCGGATCGCATCGGCGACGCGACCGGCAGGGGCAAACACCGCCATACGCCCGGTCTCACACCGGCGACGTTCCTGGTCTGACATACACGCTAAACGACGGGAACGGTACTGAAAAGAATTTTTCAAAGTCGGTCTGAACTTCGGCTAGTATCTCTGCAAACTTCGTTGAAATTCTCCGTTCCGTGCTGCGGTCGTATTCTTCGGGGCGTTGTCCACCCGCTTACACGTGCTGTGCGGAGTCGATGGGTGAATCACGAGAGCGAGACAGGGAGACCGCAGGTGGGGCGAGAGAGCCAGGGCGTCGGGTGAGGGAACCGGGTGACGCCAGATCCCCGACCGCGAAACACTACCCTTTTGGCTCTCCTGCCGGTAGACGAGGATAATAATGGGCCGACGAAAGAAGATCGTCCAGGAATGCGAGGCGCTGATGGACAATCCGGAGAACATCCGTAACATCGCCATTGCGGCACACGTCGACCACGGCAAGACGACGCTGACCGACAACCTGCTCGCCGGGGCAGGGATGATCGCCGAGGAAAGCGCAGGCGAACAGCTGGCGATGGATACCGAGGAAGACGAGCAAGAGCGGGGGATCACCATCGACGCGGCGAACGTCTCGATGACCCACGAGTACGAGGGAAAAAACCATCTCATCAACCTCATCGACACGCCGGGCCACGTCGACTTCGGCGGCGACGTGACCCGCGCGATGCGGGCTGTCGACGGCGCGATGGTGGTCGTCGACGCCGTCGAGGGTGCGATGCCACAGACCGAGACGGTGCTACGCCAGGCCCTCCGTGAGGGTGTCAAGCCCACACTCTTCATCAACAAGGTCGACCGCCTCATCTCCGAGCTCCAGGAAGGCCCAGAGGAGATGCAACAGCGCATGACAGCGGTCATCCGCGACGTAAACGAACTCATCCGCGGGATGACCGAAGAAATGGACGACATCGACGAGGACTGGACGGTGTCGGTCGAGGAAGGGACCGTCGCTTTCGGCTCGGCCCTCTACAAGTGGGGTGTCTCCCTGCCCTCGATGCAGCGCACAGGGATGGACTTCGGGGAGATAATCAACCTCGAGCAGTCCGACAAGCGCCAGGAACTCCACGAGAAGACACCGCTGTCGGACGTGGTGCTCGACATGGTCTGTGAGCACTTCCCGAACCCCGTCGACGCCCAGCCCCGGCGTATCCCGCGGGTCTGGCGGGGCGACGCAAGCTCCGAACTCGCCGAACAGATGCGCCTCGTCGACGAGGACGGCGAGATCGTCTTCATGGTGACGGACATTTCGATGGACCCACACGCCGGCGAGATCGCGACCGGCCGGGTGTTCTCGGGCACGCTCAAGGAAGGTCAGGAGCTGTACGTCTCCGGGACGGCGGGCAAGAACCGTCTGCAGAGCGTCGGCATCTTCATGGGCGGGGAACGCGAGGAGGTCAAGCAGGTCCCGGCAGGCAACGTCGCGGCGGTCACGGGTCTCGAGGACGCCATCGCCGGGTCGACCGTCTCGAGCATCGAGATGACGCCCTTCGAGTCGATCGAGCACATCTCCGAGCCGGTCATCACGAAAAGCGTCGAGGCACGCAACATGGACGACCTGCCAAAGCTCATCGAGACGCTCCAGCAGGTCTCGAAGGAGGACCCGACGATCGACGTGGAGATCAACGAGGACACCGGCGAGCACCTCATCTCCGGGCAGGGCGAACTCCACC
>JAZKTU010000133.1:0-8143 GCA_036625385.1 Halovenus sp.
CGGGTAGCGCCGGGGCACACTCGCGCAAACACCCCGATAGCATGGTCGTGTCGACGTACGCCCGGAGAACAAAGAGAGCGTCGCGTTACGCGATCTTCCCGTACTGCTCGCCGAGTTTGTCCGCGGCTTCCCCCATCTGCTCGTGCTCGAACTCGCCCAGGTCCCACTCGATGATCTCCTCGACGCCGTTCGAGCCGAGTTTCGCGGGGACGCCGAAGCCGACGCCCTCGTGCCCGAACTCGCCATGCAACGCGACCGAACACGGGAGCACTTCCCCTGTGTCTCTGAGGATTGCCTCGACGGTGTGGGCAACGCCCTGTGCGGGGCCCCACTCGGTCGCGCCCTTCCGCTCGATGACGTTCATCGCGCTTTGCTGGAGGTCTGCGAGGATCTCTTCCTGTTCGTCTTCGTCGAAGGTGAGGTCCCGACCGTCGACCCGGACTTTCGAGAAGACGGGGACCTGCGAGTCACCGTGTTCGCCGAGGATCGTCGCCTCGACGTTCCGGACGGGCACGTCGAACCGGTCGGAGAGGACGTACCGGAACCGCGCGGAATCGAGGCGGCCGCCGAAGCCGATGACGTGCTCGCGGGGTCGGTCCCCGGACTCGTAGAGGTGGCGGTTGAGCAGGTCCACCGGGTTCGACGTCGTCACGGTGATGAAGTCGTCGTTGTGCTCGGAAAGCGACTCCTGGATATCCTCCATGATGGGCGCGTTGTCGTCGGCCAGGTCGAGTCGCGTGTCGCCGGGCGACCGGGGCAGTCCAGCGGTGATGACGACGACGTCCGACCCTGCTGTCGCCTCGTATCCGCCCTGCCGGACCTCGGTGTTCGAGTCGTACGCGATGCCGTGGTTGGTATCCGCCGCCTGCCCGACGGTGACGTCCTCCTGTTCGGGGATGTCCACGAAGACGAGTTCGTCCGCGATGTCCCGGAGTGCGATACTGTACCCCGCTGCCGCGCCGACGGTACCCGCCGCACCGACAATGCTTACCTTTGCCATATCATCTGCACTACGCCGCGGACCGACGTTAAAAATACCGAATCTGTCCCCGCAAGTCATTTTGGCGCTCGCCTGCTGGATTCGGGTATGAGCGATTTCGACAGGGAAGCGGAGCGCGAGAAGTTACGCGAGAAGTACGAGAACGACCAGCAGGCACGCGAGACAACAGAGAAGATGAGCGAACTGCTGCTCCAGGGGGCGACGATGACGAACGCCCACTGCTCCCAGTGCAACGACCCCATCTTCCGGTACGACGGCCAGGAGTTCTGTGCGACCTGCGAGAGACCCGTCGACCGGGGTGACGGGGCACCCGAGGCTGGTGACGGTGGACAGGAGGCCAGTGACGGCGACGACAGTGCCAGGGAACAGATCCAGGTCACGTCTCCGGACGACGATGCGCGGGTCGCCTTCGGCGGCCGGAGCGACGGGGAGGAAAACGGGGCGGACGCGGCCGCCGACTCCGACCCCATCGACCCCCAGCCCGGAACCGCCCGACAGCCCGAACAGTCCCGGTCACGCCGCGCGGATAGCCGTGGCCGGGACGAGGCTCCCGACAGCCGCCGCCGTCCGGGCGACGAAGGCAGTCCGGGCAGCGCACCCACGCCGGGCGCGTCCACTCCCGCGGGCGGCGCGGACGTGCCGGCCGCCCGCGAGTCGCTCCTCCGGACGCTCGCCCGGTTCAGTCGCGCAGCCGAGGGGACGGAGGACCCGCAGCGCGCCCGCGAGTACCTCGCTGCGGCCCGCGAAGCGGCCGAGGCACTCGCCGCGCTCCGGCAGTAATACTGCCGGCTGTAAGTGCGTGAAGATATTCGCCACCCCGGGGTGGCGAATCCTTCCAAAATGTTACAGCCGGCAGTATAAGTAGCGCACAGACGCGGCTCCTGGCTCCGGTGGAAGACCTCCCGGCGTGGCCTCGTTGAACTACTCAACCAATGACGGATCAACGTCCGTGCTGACCACAGGGCGTGGGTCTTGCACGGCGATGGACTTTTATATTCCCACGGAGTGGGAATCTACACTATCTTTTATCCGGTTCTGCCCGTAGATTTTTGTAGGTGAATCTCCATGCCAATCGAAGACCTTGCTCGAAGCGACGCCGTCACAGCTGCTCCCGAAACTCCTGTCGCCGAACTCGCCGCGACCCTGGACGAGGAGAACGTCGGGAGTGTCGTGATCACGAACGACGAGTCACCCGTCGGGATCGTCACGGATCGAGATCTGACCGTTCGCGTTCTCGGGAAGGGGATCGATCCGGCCGATCAGACTGCCGAAGACGTAATGACCGACGAACTCCGCACAGCCGAGCCCGATGCTGGCTTCTACGATGCGGCCACCCTGATGGCCGATCACGGGATTCGGCGGCTCCCAATCTGTGAAGGTGATACCCTCGTCGGAATCATTACCGCCGATGACATAACTGAACTGCTCGCTGACGAACAACAACAGCTCGGAGACATCATTCGAGCCCAGCGACCCGAATACTGACGACCAATGCCAGAAGAAGTACTATTCAAAACTGAGGAACAAACCACGAGAACGGAGATCGCTGACGCGTTGCGCGACGCCGCCGATCAAGTCGAATCTGGAGAGGTCCAGTTAGAGACGGACACGGAAGAGCAGACTGTAGTCGTTCCGGAAAATCCTCGATTCGAAGTCGAACTCGAACGACTTACGGATTCGGAAACCGGGGAACAACGGTACGAGCTTGAATACGAAATCAGGTGGACAAAATAGTATCCTCGTTTTGCTGACTCCAGCCGCTGTATTCAGCGGCCCATTCATGTCAACTGCTGTGACTTTCAACAAGGTCCCCGACGTGGATTCACGTTCCGGTGTAGGAACTCCCGACGACTTCACGGATGCGCTCGGCGGTCACCTCGCCGACACCCGCTGCGTCCTGCAGGGCGTCCGCGTCGGCGGTCATCACCGCCTCCACGCTGCCAAACTCGGCGAGCAGTGCCCGCGCCGTGACCGGCCCGACCTCGGCGATCGCGGTGACGACGTACTCCTGTTGCTCGGCCAGCGTCTTCGACTGCTTCTCACCGTGGACGCTCACCGTCCGGTCGTCACGTGACTGTTCGCGCTCTGCGAGTACCTCGAGGAGGTCCGCCGTCTCCGCCTCGTCCCCCGTCTGCAGGACGCTCGCCCCGAAATCGACCGCCAGGGACGAGAGTGCACCGTGGATGGCCTTCGGATGGATGTTGCGCTCCCCGTAGAGGTTCTCGCCTTCGACGACCACGACCGGGCGGCTGTAGTGACGCGCGGCGTCCCCGACCTGCTCGAACAGCGAGCGGTCGCCGCCGGTGAGCGTGTCGAGGAAGTCCGCGACGGTCTTTCGCTCGACCACGACCCGGTCCGAGAGGACGTAGTCCCCCACCGCCAGCGTCTCCAGGCGGGTTTCGATGCCATCACGGGTCGAGAGGTCCCGCGCGATCGTCGCGTCGAGTTCGCGCTGGTCCGCGACGACCTCCACCGTCTCCTCGCCGTCGCCGCTCCCGCCGCCGGCCCCGGCGACGATTCCCTCGTCCGCCGTGGTCTCTTCGGCATCCGCCGGTTCGTGCCCGCTGCCATCGCCCCCATCCGATACCCCCTCAGTTCCACTGGAAAATGCGTCGAGTCCGGCCTGTCCGTCCGCCTCGCCGTCCGAACGCCCCGTTTTGTCCCCCGCCGTTTCACTTTCACTCCGCCCGCCGTCGCCCCCTGCCTCCGCGATGTCGCCGAGGCCGACCTGCTCGAGGAGCCGTGATTCGAGGTCGCCAGCAAAGCCCTTCAGCGCGCGAAGCTCTTCTTCCATCTGCTTTTCGTCCTGCCGGGCTTTCCAGAAGTACGCCTCGTCGCGGGTGTCCTCGGCGATCAGCACGACCACGCGACCCTCCGTCTGGCGGCCGGTCCGCCCTTTCCGCTGGATGGACCGGATGGCCGTCGGCACCGGTTCGTAAAAGAGGACGAGGTCGACCTCCGGGACGTCGAGTCCCTCCTCGGCGACCGACGTCGACACCAGCACCTCGGACTCGCCGGCGCGGAAGCCCTCGAGCGTGTCCTGCTGTTCTGTCTGGGTCATCCCGTCGCTGCCGTCGGTGTCGGACTGACCGACGAAGCGCTCGACGGCAAAGTGTTCGTCGAGGAAGTCGGTCAGCGCCTCGGCGGTGTCCCGGGACTCGGTGAAGACGATGACGCGCTCGCCGTCGTTGATGCCGAGTGTCTCCGCGATGAGCATCCGCGCACGCCTGTACTTCGGGTGGAGACCGTCGTACGCCTCGGCACGCCGCACCGCCTGCTTCACGTTCGGGTCCGAGACCATCCGCTGGTCGGCCTTCGAGGCACCCGACGAGCGGGCGGCCTCGCGCTGACGGTCCATGTACCGCCGGAACGACTCGACGCTCTGGGTCTCGACGTACGTGACCGCCGTCCGGAGCTTGCGCACCTCCGCGAGCAGGCTCATCCCCTCGTACCCGGAGGATTCGTCGGCGTCCATCAGATCCCGTACTTTCCGCTGTATCTTCTGTATCTCCCGCTCGGAGACGTCGGGCTGGGTCGTCCCCGTCACCCCGAGCCGCTTCAATTGCGTCATGCGCTCGGTGATGACTTCCCGGATCGCGTCGCGGATCGTCTCGACCGCGTCGGGTAGGTCGACGCGCTTCCACTCGACGCTGGTCTCGTGGGTGTAGGCCGCGACGTCCGAGTCGGATTCGGTCATAACCTCGACGTTTCTGATACCGAGGTTCCGACAGACCTGGAGGATGGCCTCCTCGTCGTCGCCGGGGGAGGCGCTCATCCCAGTCACCAGCGGGTTGGCAGCGTCGTCGTGGTACCGCTCGGCGATGTAGTTGTAGGCGTAGTTGCCGGTCGCCCGGTGACACTCGTCGAATGTACAGTGGGTCACGCTCGAAAGCGAGATGCGGTTGCCGACGAGGTCGTTTTCGACGACCTGGGGCGTGGCGAGCACGACCCGTGCGTCGTCCCACAGGTCGGCCCGGTCGTCCGGGCTGACTTCGCCGGTGAAGACGACGATCTCCTCGTCCGGCACCTCGAGTGCGTCGCGGTAGAACTCGGCGTGCTGAGTGACGAGGGGCTTGGTCGGAGCGAGCAGGAGCGCCCTCCCGCCGCCCTCCGACAGCCGGTGGGCGGTCACCAGCAGCGATACCGTCGTCTTGCCCAGCCCCGTCGGGAGACAGACGAGCGTGTGCTGGTCGAGAGCCGCGTCCGCGAGGCTCGTCTGGTACTCGCGGTCCTCGAGCAGGCCCGGCGTGATCAGCGGCCGGTCGAGCGTTTCGCCGTCCGTTCCCGTCGTTGCCATCTACTGTTCCCTTGCGCGTTCCACAAATTAAGGGTTGGCGTAGCGCGGTGAAAGTATTCGGCTGGAAGCCCGTGCAGCAGTTCGTCAGCCGGCAGAGCGGCGTCACAGTGGCGAACCCGAACTCACCCTGTTTACGACCCCTCGCGGGACAGCCGACGCCTGACCGCTGCTGCAGTGGGCGTGACCACCAGCCGGTCGACCGGTCCGCTGTCCGTCCGCGTCTCAAGAGTTTTGTCTCCCGGACACCACCGCTAGCCAATGGGAGACAGTGCGGACTTTCCCCGCGCGACGCCAGCGGTGAGCGATGCGACACGCCTCCGGACCGGCGACTGTGTCCACGTCTACCGCGGGAGCCTCGCGGACGCCGAGGGACGAGTCCGGCTGTTCGTTCTCGCGCCCGACGCTCCCGCGGCGGCGGAGACCGCGTTCGAGCGCGCCGCGACAGCGTGGGAACGCTGTAGCGAGTTTCCCGGTATCGTCCCCGTCCTCGCCCGCGGGGACACACCCCGACACTGGATCGCCGTCGCGACTGTCGACGGGTCCCGACTCCCGGAGACGGCCCTCCCGCTCGACGCACAGCGACACGTCATCGCCGACGTTGCCGAGGGGTTACGGAGCGCCCACCGCGCGGGCTACCATCACCTGGGGGTAACTCCCTCCCACGTGTGGGTCGTCGGCGACGCCGCGGACGGGGCGGGGACGGGGTACGCCGGCCGCCTCGACTGGGCGCTCGAGCGGGCCTGCGTGCTGGCCGTCGGCGACCTGTCGGGCCCTTACGTCCCGCCGGAACTGCTCGACGACGCCGACGGTGACGCCGCTCCCGCCCGGGCCGACGTCTACGGGCTCGGTGCGGTCGCCGCCGAGACGATGACCGGCTCTCCATCCGAGAAACCGGCGAGCGTCGACGACCACAACTCGCTGCCGGAACGTGGTTCCCCGGCGGTCCACAGCCGGTACACGCCCGACGCGGCGGCTACGGACCGCTCCGCCGACGGTGCGCCCGGCGCGGACGACGGGACACCAGATCACGGCGAGGGGGGAACGCCGTCGACAGCACTCCCCCGGTCGTTACCCGACGCCGTCGACGACGTCGTGACACGGGCGCTTGCGGCTGATCCAGCCGACCGGTATCAGTCGATCTACGCCTTCAAACGGGCGCTCCTGTTCGAGGCCGGGAGCGACACCCAGAGTAACCCCGGCAGCGAGGCCGGTGCGGGCGCACGCGACGGGGACACACACGCCGCGGAATCGCCCGACTCGAGCGAGGCCAGGGCTGAACGCGAAGACGATCCCGACGCCGACAACCGGTCGTTAGTGCACCGCCGATCCGTACTCGGGGCCCTCGGTATCGGGGCCGCAGGCACGGCGATGGCAGGCGGCGCGTGGCTGTTCGGCACGAGCGGGACGGACGATGGCGACGCGGCTGACGGCGGAGGGGACGCCAGTCAACCGGACGTAACCGACAGCAGTCGACAGGTCCCGAACGCGCAGTTCGCGTTCGCACTGCAGCCGCTGTCCGCGGCGGTCATCTACGAGGGCGGTGACCCGCTCCCTGCCGGCGAGTTGTTCGTCCGCAGCGACGCCCTCTACGACGGGGAACGCGCCTGGAGCGCCGCGACGGGCACCGACCCGGAACGACCGGTTCAGCCGGGTGAAAGCGTCCAGTTCGCCGTCCAGGGGGAGTACGAAGTGCGCGTGGTCTGGGAACGGGAGGACGCCGTCCTGGCCTCGGCACGCGGGCCGGTCGACCCGCAAGACCCCTCCCTCGGCGACGTCACCACGGTGCAGTACGACCCGGGCAACACCGGGTTCACGCTCGCGACGGTTCCGGCGCCGTCGGCGAGGCGACGCTGGCGGTTCGAGACGGACGACCGCGTGAGGTCCTCGCCCGCGGTCGTCGATGGCGTCGTGTATTTCGGCAGCAACGACGGCTCCGTCTACGCGGTCGACGCGAGGACTGGGACCGAACTCTGGTCCGTCGTGATCGGCTCCCAGGTCTGGGCCTCCCCGACGGTCGCTCGCTTCCCGGGACCCACTGACATCGGACGTGCGGCGACCAGGGTGTTCGTTGGCAACACCGATGGGACGTTCTACTCGCTCGACGCGCGCGACGGGTCGACCCGGTGGCGCGCCGGCGTCGGCGACAGCTACCTCGCCGCCCCCGATGTCGTTTCACTCGCCGATGACGAGGGCCCCATAGACGGCACGGTCGCCTTCGTGGGCGGTTCGGACCGTATCACCGCATTCAATGCCCGCGAGGGAATCGAACTGTGGTCGTTCGAGGCTGGCCGGTACGTCTCCGGCCCCGGGATACTCCCTCCCCGGGACGGAAGCGCCCGGGACCGGACGACGGTGTTCGTCGCGAGCAGCAACGATACTGTCTACGCGCTGGATGCCCACGACGGCCGCGAGCTGTGGTCGTCGCCGGTCAAGGGCGTCGCGACACTGCCGACCATCGCGCGGCCGTTCGACACGCCACCCGACCGCCCCGGGTACACGGTCTTTCTCGGGTCGGGGCTGGCAGAGTCCCGGGGGCTCTTTGCGCTCGCGGCGGCGGATGGCAGTCTGCGGTGGCACCTCGGAACCGAGAACGACGTGGTCTCCTCGCCGGCTGTCGTCGACGAGCGCATGGCCGTCGCAGCCGGCGGGACGGTCTTCGCGGGCGACAGGGCCGGCACTGTCTACGCAGCCGACGCCCGGGACGGAAGCCTGCGCTGGTCGGCTGACACCGACGGCGCGATAACCGCCCCACCGGTCGTCGCCGACACGTCCGGCACCGAGTGGAGCAACGGTGCGGGCAACACCCTCTACCTGGGGAGTTGGGACGGCAACGTATACGGCTTCGA
>JAZKTU010000134.1:0-8076 GCA_036625385.1 Halovenus sp.
CCGGTAGCGGCCCTCGGTGACACAGATACCGTCGCCATACTGCCGGTGAGCAATTTCGACCCCGTAGGTCGAATATCTGCACGCAGGTATAGCCGGCAGTATCAGCGAGAAGTGTCGGCTCACTGTAAAGAATTCGTCGGTTTCTGGAGGCCGAGGTCGAGGGGATCTTCCATCTCCCCCATCACCGCTTCGAGGGCGTCCGTAGCCGTGATCAGCCCGACAACCTCCGTGGAGTCGTCGCGTACGAGCGCGAGTTCCTGTGATTCGTCCTGAAACCGGTCGACGGCGTCGCTGATAGAGGTGTCTTCCCGAAGGGTCAATGGTGGGGCAGCGATATCCTCGAGCGTGGCGTCACCCCGCCTGAGCTCGTCGAAGCGGTCGACGACCGTGGGCACGTAAACGATGCCCCGAAAGTCAGTCGGGTCGTCGCCGATCAACGGAAATCGCGTGTGGGGGCTCTTCCCGATCCGGTCGAGGTTCTCCTGTAGGGAGGCCGCCGTCGACAGGAAGACGACACCGTCGCGGTCGGTCATGACCTCGCTGATTGGCTGTTCACCGACGGTGAACGCGTTGATGATCTCCTCTTTTCGCTCGTCGCTGAGGTTCCCTCGGTCGAGCAATGAGCCGAGCCGGTGGCGGAGGTCCGCCCGCGATTCGACACGGTCCCCCTCGATTTCGAGCCACGCACCGGTCATCTCGACGCCGAAGCGCCGGAGCGTCCACTTGGCAACGCCGTCCCCGATCAGGATGGCCGGGTAGATCGCTTTGGCAAACCAGTAAAGCGGTGTTGCGCCGTACCGCGCGACGAACTTCGTTCGCTCGACGCCGAGATACGTGGGCGTCTGCTCGCCGTGAGTCAGGTGGAGCAGGTTGATGATGAGAAACGCGACGAGACCACCGGCACCGATCGAGACGAGGACCGTATTCTCGAAAAACGGAGCGATCAACGCGGTCAGCGCCGGTTCCGCGACGATACCGACGGCGATGCTCGTCGCGGAGATGCCGACCTGACAGCTCGTGAGATAGATCTCGAGATTCTGTGTCATCTCCCAGGCTCGCCGGAGCCCCGGGACGTCGAACTCCGATTCCGGAAACTGCCGAACGCGAGTGAGCGCAAACTCGATGGCGACAAAAAAGCCGTTCGCCAGGATGAGAAGGAGGCCTGCCCCGAGGCGAAGCGCCAGCTCGATCCCGTTCATACCGGAGGGTTGTAAGCCGAGGGTCAAGAGGGTATGCCGTGTGCGTGTGGGGTTCGACTGGGCACAAGCGACAGCGACGAACGGGAGAGGGCGGTGAGACAGCAAATGCGCCGGGAAGGCGACCCGGCGAGAAGCCAGTAGTAGATGTCGGAGTCATCGAGTGGACGTGACCCCATCAGAACGGATATTTCAGGAGGTCGAGAGGACGTGTCGACGTTCCGCAAGAACACTCAGCTCTTCGTTCACCGTCAGTTTGAGTCGCTCGTCATCACACGGGACAGTCACACGGACACGAACCGGGTCCTCGGAAAGGACCTCCTCGTCGTACGTCCAGGACTGTCGGTAAGTCCGCCAGGAAAGGAATCGATGGTCGATTCCCCGCTCGTGGTAAAACGCCGCCACGGCGGGTTGAGTCTGGATCGCCCGTCGAACTGGAACAGTCACGTGGGTCTTACAGGTAGAACAAACGGTTCGTACGAGCGCGAGGGGATCGTGTCGCTCGAGTTCTGGTGTGTCTGTCGTCGGGGCGGGATCCCCCTGGATATCGATCGTCGAAGTTACCCGGCGTGCACACGTTGGACAGGACCCAGCGAGATGCGTCCGTACCCGGCTGTAAAAATACACGAACGCCGCTCGGAACGCTTCGGCCGGATTCTCGCCGACCAGCCCGGTCGGGGGGACGGACATCCCGAGAAATGGTGCCTGTCCCGGGTGGTAACCAGAAACCTCGGTTCGCTCCCGGTCTCCAGCGATGCCGTCGGCACAGCGTGGGCAGTGGGCCCGCATGATCCCGCTGTAGTAGGACACTTTCGCCGGGGTGTCACACCGCGGACACCTGATATCGGCGTCCGTCGACTCGAGGCGTGAGACATCGCCGGGGGAAACCCATCCTGCGAGGAGTCGTCGGATCATCACCGTTCCGGGGATGCTAAGCACGTATCCCGCGTCGGTCCGTTTGACGAACCCAGTATCGACGTGGCCTTGTAGTCCGACGGCTGCATGTCACCGGCCTTCCGGACGACCATGTCGGCCCGGGGGGTTCCCCTGTAGTCGACGGCCTCCGTGACTCGTGGGCCACTCCCACCGACATGAGAATAGAGAAACACGGCTCTCGACACCATCTCCTCGTCGCCCGCGTCCGGACACTGCACCACGAGGTCGTCTCCCACGTCGGCCTCCCATACGAGCCCTGTCCTCAGCTCTGGAATGACCGTGGATGCGGAGCCACTCGTGGAGTTGTTCGTCGACTCCTCCCCGCCATAGGACCCCGTGGTCACTACCCGCTAAAGAGAGTTCTCGAAGATTCTGCGGTCGGTGGTAAAGAGACCGGCGAGTCGCCCTCCACACGCCCTCGATGCTCGAGAGGTGAGGAGTTCGCTGCGTAACGGCACGACGGGGTTCGTGCCGTCACGCGCAGGGCAGAATCAGGGACCGATTCACGACGCGGTCCCCCGGAGCCCCAGCGTCGAGCAGATGAAGCGCCGACGAGTGGTTCTACGTGGTTTTCTCGGATTCCTTACGCCTCTCTTCGAGCGCTTTTTCGACAGCGACGCGAGCGTGACCTGCCGCCGCTGTCGCGTGATCCGCTGCAGTTGCGAGTTCTTCCTGTGCCTCTTCGACGGCTTCCTCCGCCTCTTCCTGTGGGTCCGTCCCTCGATTCCGGAGTTTTCGCAACGTCACGACACCGAAAGCGACTCCCGCTGCTGCCAGAATGCCAGTTTTGATTTTGTTCATTCCAGCCATAATGTTAGGTTCGCTGAAATTTAAGTTTGACTATCAGGGACCCGGAGCTCACCTGTGCCCGTCAGCGGTCCTTGTGCGGCGACCGAGTGACTGCACGGGGGCGGTCGTACCGGTCGACGGAAGTGACATCGACCCAGTGAATCGGCGGGATCAGTCTTCGCCATCGGTACTCGTTTCTCGCCGGCGAGGTCCGGTCTCGTGAATGTGCGCCCGGAACACTAACGACCGGCGTCATCCCCGGCGGTGTGCCGTGTCAGCCGGCTAACCCTCGTGCCGGGCGGGTCCCGTCGCCGGGACCGGGTGCCAGTGCGGCGAAGCCGCCTGGCTGGTGGCCGAGTCGCCACCGGGACCGCGGGCGTGCCCGCGAGCTGTCGCGTGCCCGGGTTCACCGCGCGGTCATCGCACCCGTCCGGGTAAGCTCGGGCGGGGACTGAGGCACGCACGTGTCTCTACGCCGGCCCCGGCTATCAACCCTTCGCGGGAAGGGACCGATACCCGTCCCGCCGGGACCTCCGACGGCCGACGAGCCGTCCGGGGCATTCAGGTGATCCGACCGCGACGAACGTTCTGTGGTATCGGCTGGGGGGACTGTCAGATGACGTACTCCTCCTCGGTGAACTGGACGTACTTGCTGTCGGCAAACTGCCGTTTCGTCTTCTTGTAGTTCCGGGCGAGTTTGACGCCGGAGACGCCGGATTTCAGCATACTCAGCGCCGTGTAGTCGCCTCGGTTGACCATCCTGTCTGCGGCGTCGAACGCCCGGTCCCAGTCGGCCGGGCCGTACTCCCGGACGAGTTCCGCCATCGTGACGTTGCGCCGGAACTCGCTGCCCAGCGCGTCCTGCCAGGCGTCGTTGTACCGGTGGAGGTCGTCGGTCGCGGCGAGACGGCCGGCGATTTTTCCGGTCCTGACGGCCACGTGGTCGCCGCCCTCGTGGAACGCCGAGGTCCCGCCCATCGCACCGCCGACGACCGCGATACCGGCCGCGGTCGGCGACTCGATGGGACGTGTCGAGGAGATTGGGTAGGTTTCGGTCCCCTTGCGTTTGCCCCGGTCCTCGACGAGCGGGAAGTCCGCGAGGTCGTACGCCGGATACTCGCGGGCGAGGAGGCGCTCGATGTACTCCGCCCCGCGGGGGATTCGCTCGTCGTCCTCGCGCAGGAGCGTCCAGTGTGCCGGGTCGTAGTCGTCGATATCGAGGCCGATCGGCATCGTCAAGCCGATCCGGGCAACGCTGTCGTCGTTGGGGAACACCCACGGGTACGCCGTGTGTCCCGGCATGATCCCCCACCAGAACTTCAGCCGGGCAGGGTCGTATACCTCCTTCGGGACCCGCCGGTGTTCCTGGTAGGCGATATGGTTGACCGACGAGGGATCGAGGACGTCCGCGATGGTCCGGTCCCGGGTGAACTGGTCGAGCGCGTCGGTGGTCACCGTGCGCTGTGGCCCGTCCGCGAGAACGAGATACGTCGCCCGGACCGTGTCGCCGCCCGAGAGGGTGAGGGTGTGTTCGTGGCCGCCGTTCAGCTCCGTTTCGACGTCGACGACGCTATCGCCGACGCGGTACTGTGCCCCTGCCGACTCCGCCCGATCGCGAAGCCAGTCGTCGAACGCGGCGCGGTCGAATGCGAACCCGAACGCCGGGTAGGACGCGTCGATACCGGTATCGTCGAGGCTGAGGCTCGCCGACGGGCCGATGAAATCTGCCCCGTCGAGCCTTCGCAGGACGATTTCGTCGGGGATTTCGTCGGGCTCGAACCCCATCAGGTCGACCCAGTAATCGAGTATCCCGGCAGCGTCGGTGGAGTCGGGTCCCGGCCTGCCCCGGTCGTCCCGGGGGACGCCCTTCTCGAGTACCAGGGCGTCCGCGCCGCGGGCGGCAGCCTGCCAGCCGGCGCAGGTACCAGCCGGCCCGCCACCGACGACCGCAACGTCCACACGTTCCATACCAGTAGAGCGACTGCCCGGCGCTTAAATGCACTGCTATCACCGTTCCTGACCGGGGCTGTGGCTATGTGGCTCGAAATAAAAAACCCGAGTCGTGTGGTTTCGTCAGTCGTCAGCGGCGGTCGGAGTACTGGTGGTCGAGCCGTAATCCGAGCCTTCGCTGATCTTGTCGACGTTGTTGACAGCGTACCGCACCACCAGGAAGCCGAACCCGTACTTCGCGATCACGTCGAAGGCGCTGTAACCCCACGAGGTGACACCCGAGGACTCGATGAGCGCGAGACCTTCGTTGCCGACGGCCCACCAGATCGTGTAGCCGAACCAGAGCACCACCGTGAGGAGTCTCAGCGTGTTGAAAATCTCTGTCGTCCCCGCAACTTCCGCGTCCTTTGGCCACTCGACCAGCAGGATGTACACGACGACCAGGAAGAACACGGTGGCGAGGATGTAGAACCACCAGCGCAAGAGGAGGTTGGAGGTCGTCAGCGCTGCCGCGAGACCGCCGATCATGATGCCGACGTCGAAGACGATGGCGGTGAAAATCTTCGTGAAACTCGAACCTGCGATGAGGCCGAGCGCGAGTAGGATGAACGGCGTCGAGAACGCCCACGTCAGGTAGCGTCCCCACAGACTGATCGTCCCGTCAACGGTCGGCCCGTTGGCGAGGTTGACCGACTCGCCCGCAAGGGCGTGGCCTTCAGGCATCTCGATGACGCTGAGGGTGAGCCCCGATGCCAGCCCCGTGTAGCTCGTGATGGAGACGGCACAGACGGCCATCGCTGAGACGACGATCAGGTTCGCCCGCGGGTCCTCGACGTCCCACGCCAGCAGCGCGAAGGCAACCAACGACACCCCAGCCAGCGCGATATTGACGTATATCGAACTGCCTATCAGGGCGTCGTTCAACACGTGCTCGAACAGGTCTTCCTGTGTCGCTTGCAGTACCACCGCTTGGAATGCGTCGGTCGTTGTCATAAGCTCCACATCCACATTTGGGCTATCGTATAAAAAAACGGAGTCCATACTAGTCAGGTTTACCTGCGGTCAGGTATGTCTATCAACTATCAGCTGCTGACAATTGAGACGTCAGATCAACGGACAGCGGTAAGAATATTCGGGATTCTCTGATGCCATCTCGAAATCAGGTTGCAAAACGCGATCGTGACCGGGAACGGACACCTCCTGGCCCGAACCGTGTCGAGTTGCGTCCCTGTCGGAGAAGTATCAACCGAATAGTTACTCAGCAAGACTGATACGAACGCTCAACGGGGATCGGCTGATCGGTCGAGGTAGCCGCTAGCGAGCGCAAGAACGACAGCTGAGATGCCGCCGACGGCGGAGGTGATACGCACGTCGAGAGCCAGCGGTTCGCCGGCCTGGTAGATGACCACGCTATTGCTGTACAGCCAGCGTACGGCGTCCGCCGAGACGAGCCCCAGGAGTGCAAGGAGAACAGCGACGAGGATGAAGACGATACCCATCGCCGCGAACCACATGAAGATTTCCTGGACCCGGACGATGTCGCGGGCCTCCTCGACAGTGTAGGACCGCCGGGAAAGCAGTAGCTGCTGCCGGAGCAAAAGCAGGCCGGCGGGGAGAATAGTCATGATTCCCAGCAGGGCGATCAGGGAGAGTCGCGTCCCCAGTACCTGGGAGAGCGTTGCCCCCTCCTCGAGCGACAGCGCGAGGTCCCGCCGGAACCAGACCGCTGGCGCGAGCAGCGTCGACAGCCCGAGCCCGAGAATGCAGGCGAGTATCTTCCTCTCGAGCGACAGCGGGAAATGCTGCTTCGTCCGAATGACTGCCTCCTCGTAGGGGTCCCCTTCGAGCACCGCCTCGGAAATATCATCTCGATCTGACATTATCGGCACCGGAAGTGAACAGTGGCACTCTATCGGTCGTCATCCACTCACGGTTTTGCAGTCCAGGCTTAGAACCGTTCCGGTACATAATATTCGTTACACGACGGGCTATACGCGGTAGGCACCGTAGCTGATCACAGCGCCAACGATGGCGAGCACGCCAGCGACGTATCCGACGGAACTCGCGCCGTAAAAAACCAGCAGGGGGAGAGCACCAGCAATCAGGCAGAGACCGCCGAGCAGACCGCGCCTGTCTGTCATGCACGATACTAGCCGGGCGGCACTTGTAGTCCTCCCGGAACCGGAGTCGGGAACGCTTCCCCGGTCGCCTTACAGGGAGAGGAGTCCGCCGGACGCCCGGCGAGTGGCCGCGTTCGGCAGTCAGTTCACTGTACAGAGCCAGTAGTCGTCCCGCTCGTGAACTGTGTATCCGACCGCCGTGAGACAGTCACGGGCACGTGCGGCACGCTCGCCCGGAAGCCCTTCCTCGTGGAGTTCGAGGAAGACGGCGGGAGCGTACTCACGGAGTACCCGGCGACCCCCTCGGAGCACTGCCGGACCGGCGCCCTCGACGTCGATTTTGAGCACGTCCGGTGCGGGGTAGTTCGCGACCAGGTCGTCGAGTCGTCGCATCGGAGCCCTCGTCTCCTCGGCAACGTCCGCCTCCCACCGGGTCGCACTCGCGCGGTCGTACCCCGACAGTTCCGAGTAGGTGGAGAGGTAGAACGGGTGCGTCCCACGCTTGTCACCGAGGCCGAGCGCGGCAACGTGTATCTGGTCTTCGAGGTCGTTGAGACGGACGTTCGCACGGAGGCGGTCGACGACGGGTGGTGCCGGTTCGACCGCGACGATATCCCGGTCGGACGGGCCGGCAGCGAGCGCCAGGGAGAAGACACCGACGTTCGCCCCGATATCGTAGACCGTGTCGGTCGGCCCACAGTACCCGACGAGTTCGCGGAGCATCTCGTCGTCGCCGTGTCTGTTGTACAACTCGTAGCTCCGGAACGACCCGCCCGGCGTCTCCTTGCGTGTCGTCAGGAGTTTCCGGTCGTAGTTCTCGTGGACTGCCCGGTAGTAACTCCGGAAGGCGAGCCAGCGGATCCCACAGTACGCGCGCTGCACTGCGGCGGTATCGACTACCACGACCGGGGCTACACGACAATGGATATTGGTTGTTTCGACGTGTCATACGGACTGCTGTGACTCGGTACCGCCGGAAGACGAGGCTCGTCTCGCTACGCTCGCCTCACCGCCTGAAGACGAGGTCTTCCGAGGCTCGTCTCGCTACGCTCGCCTCACCGCCTGAAGACGAGGTCTTCCGAGGC
>JAZKTU010000135.1:0-7992 GCA_036625385.1 Halovenus sp.
TCCGGATGCACATGTCCGGCTGCTCGGCCTCGTGTGCCCAGCCACAGATCGCCGATATCGGCTTCCGGGGTGAGACGGTACAGGTCGACGACCCCGAGGGAACCACCAACGAAGAGGGCGATAATATTGTCGAAGGGATGGACTTCGGCCTCGGCGGGTCGCTGGGGGCCGACAACGAGTTCCTCGACTGGGTCGAACACGCCGTCCCGGCGAGCGCGGTGATTCCGGCCATCGAACAGCTGTTCGACGCGTACGTCGACGAGCGCCACGAGGGCGAGCGGTTCTACGAGTGGTGCCGGCGGGTCGGCAACGACCGGCTCCGGAGTGTCATGCAGCAGGCGGACGCGAACGTCTCCGGTGGTGTTGCCCGTGGCGATTGAGGAACCGGACCTCCTCGAGGACGGCGCGACCGGCCATCCCGCGGATCCCGGGGTGGGCGAGCAACCACCGGAGCCAGCCGAGACCGCGACACGGACCGAGGGACCGCTCCCCGGCGTCCCCGAGGCGGACGGGACCGGAACGACCGTCCCGCCGGTCTCCCGTGGTGACGGCGGTCGAACCCGCGGGGAGACAGGGACGATTCCCGCCGACGAGGCACGGACGGGGGAGACGGTCCCCGCCGACGGTGGGTCGTGTGGCTCCGGGAGCTGTGGCTGCGAGTCGGGCGACGAACCCGCAACCGCGAAGGGAAAGGGTACCGGCGCCACAGCAGCCGACGACGACGCCGCGAGTGGGGACAGCCGTCCCCGGGCGATAGCTGACGGCGCGGGCGCTGACGCCGCCGGCGGGACGCCGACGAACGTCACGCCGGACGGCGAGTTGGCCGACCTCGAGTTCACGGAGCCAGCGGAGGCAAAGAGCCAGGCCCTGCCGGGCGAGAACCACGCCGAACCGGACCGGCCGGACAAGCGGGTGAACCTGCCCGGCGACGCCGACCTGGACACGCCGGGCTACTCCATCCGGTCGGAGATGAACGACATCGAATCGCCCGACGACAAGACGTGGTTCATGGAACTCGACGAGGCGGTCATCGACGAGGGACGGTGTATCCAGTGTGGGACGTGTGTCGCCGCGTGTCCTTCCGACTCCATCGGGATCGGCGATGACGACCTGCCGGAACTGGTCAAGATGTGTACCGGCTGCTCGCTCTGCTGGGATTTCTGTCCCCGGGGCGGCCTGCGCTACGAGCGCCAGTGGAAGATCACCGGCGGCGAGGACAACGTCAAGGGAGCGGGCGACCCGATCACGGAGTTCTCCGCCCGCGTCGAGGACGACTGGCGCGAGAACTCCCAGGACGGCGGTGCCGTGACGGCCTTCCTGATCACCCTCATGGAGGAAGGCGAGATCGACGGCGCGCTCATCGCAACGGAAAGCGACGAGGAGGAGTGGAAAGCGGAGGGCTTTCTCGCGACGACGACCGAGGAACTCGTCGCGAACACGGGTACCGTCTACAACCAGACGATGGCGCTTGGCCACCTCAACTTCGGCAAGTGGGAGGACAAACTCCCGGACAAGCCCTGGGAGGACATCTCGCTCGCGCTCGTCGGCACGCCGTGTGAGATCGAAGGCATCCGCGCCCTGCAGGACTTCGAGTGGGAGTACGGCTCCCAGGAGGAGGGCGTCCGGGCCATCGACTATACCATCGCGCTGATGTGCACGAAGAACTTCAACTACAAGAGCCTCATCGGGGAGCAACTGCAGGAACAGCGCGGCATCGACATCGACAACGTCGGGAAGATGGACGTCCTGCACGGCGACCTGATGGTCGACGACCTGGAGGGCAACCGTATCCTCACCGAGGACATCGAGAACTTCCACGACGCCGCGCTCAAGGGCTGTGACGAGTGTGCGGACTTCACCGGCTTCTGTGCCGACATCACCGTCGGTTCTGTCGGGTCGAGCGACGAGTACTCCTCGGTCATCATCCGGACGGAGACCGGACTGGAGGCGTGGGACCTCACAAAGGACCACCTCGACTACCACGACCTCGAAGACAAGTCCGCAGTCGGCAAGTTACAGGGCTGGGACAAAAAGAAGGCATTCGAGTCGCTCGAGCGGCCCTTCGACCCCGATGCGCCGCGCTTCATCGATTATAAGGACCACGTCGAGGACTACGGTGGTATCCTGAACCCCCATCAGGAAGACCACTGATACGGACGGTTGTGACTCGTTACCGCTCTGCTGTGACAACATACACGTTTCGCGGGTTGAGACGCCGTATATTGGACGTCCCTGCCGAAAATAATCACAACCGTCCGTATGAGACGGTCGGGCGTGATTCGTTACCGCTCCGTTGAGACAGTGTGGTGGCCTCATACGGTCGTGCGTGACTGTTTTCGACACCGCAGTGCGACAGTGCTGGTTTCACGGTCTGAGACTCGAAGGGAACGAGTCCATGGCGGTAAAGAATCACGCACGACCGTATCAGACTCCCAGACGCCGGTACCTGGGCGGCACTGCCGAAAAGAGTCAGAACAATCCGTATCAAAGATAGCCGTTCTCGAGCAGGAGTTCGCCGTTGAGCACTGACGCACCCGCAGCGCCCCGTAGCGTGTTGTGCGCGAGACAGTTGAACTGCAAGCCGCCGTCGGTCGGCTGGATGCCGCCGGCGCCGATCGCCATGCCGTCCTCGCGGTCGCGGTCGAGTCTGGGCTGGGGGCGGTCGGGTTCCTCGTAGACGTGAATCAGTTGCTCGGGTGAACTCGGCAGATCGAGTGTCGGGTACTCCCGCATCGCCCGTTTTGCCTCCTCGACGGTGGCAGTCTCGACCGTGTCGGCCCAGACGTTCTCGAGGTGACCGTCGAGTGTCGGGATCCGGTTGCACGAGGCATCGACGCGGGCGTCGTGCCAGGCGACACTCGCGCCGTCGAACGTGCCCAGCAGTTTCCGGGATTCGGTTTCCATCTTCGTCTCCTCGCCGCCGATGTGGGGGATGGCGTTGTCGATGATCTCCATCGAGGTGACCCCGGAGTAGCCGGCGCCGGAGACGGCCTGGAGCGTCGAGACGGTGATCCGCTCGAGCCCGAACGCTTCGTCGAGGGCGGCGAGCGGCGGGACCATCGTGATGGTCGAACAGTTCGGGTTCTTGATGAGCGCGCCGTCCCAGCCGCGTTCGTCCCGCTGGACCTCGATGAGGTCCAGGTGGTCGGCATTGACTTCGGGAATCGTCAGCGGGACGTCGGGGTCCCCTCGGGCGTTCGAGGAGTTCGAGGAGACGACGTACCCCGCCTCACAGAAGCCGGGTTCGACCGCCTCGCCGACCGACGAAGGCAACGAGGAGAAGATGAGATCGACGTCGCCGGGAACCGCCGACGGGTCCGTCTCCCTGACGGTCATCCCGGCGACATCGTCGGGGATCGGTGTGTCGATACGCCACTTCGACGCGTCCGCGTAGCTCCGCCCCGCGCTGGCCTCGCTCGCGGTGAGTGTCGCGATCTCGAAGTCGGGGTGGGGGTCGAGCAACTGGATGAGACGCTGGCCGACCGCCCCCGTCGCACCCAGGATGCCTGCAGTGACTGTCATACCCGGTCGTAGTGTGACTACCACTCAAAACAGTTTGGAAAGGAGTTCCGAGAGACGGGCGAAGTCGGGAATGCTGCCGGCTGTAACCTTCCGGGAGTGTTCGCCATCCCGGTGTGGCGAATATCGTCCCGGACGGACAGCCAGTAGTATAAGTATACGCCCGGACAACGGCGGATATGCACCCGCCAGGTGCCGACACGGTCCTGGTCCGGTACGGGGAAATCGGTGTCAAGAGCGGCCCGGTCCAGTCCCGGATGGAGCAGCGTCTCGAGGGGAACATCCGCGCGATGCTCGACGGGCGCTCACTCGAAGGACGGCTCCGCCGGGAACACACCCGGCTGTACGTCCGGACGACACCCGCACAGGTCGACGCCGTAACAGCAGCCGTGACGGACGCGTTCGGCGTCGTCTCGGCGAGCCCCGTTCGACGCGTCGACCCGAGGAGAGACGCGATCACCGGCGCGCTCGTCGAGACCGCCCTGGAGGCGTACGACGGCGGGTCGCTGGCCGTGAGAGTACGCCGCGCCGGCGAGGCCGACGCCCACCCGTTCACGAGCACGGAACTCGAGCGGAGTGCGGGGGCCGCAGTCTGTGACGCACTGGTCGAGGCGGGCCGGGAGCCCACGGTCGACCTCGATGACCCGACGCTGACGCTCTCGGTCGAGTGCCGGCCCGACGACGCGTACGTCTTTCTCGAAGCGCGTGACGGGCCAGGAGGGTTACCCGTCGGAACGCAAGAACCGGTCGTCGCGCTGGTGAGCGGGGGAATCGACTCGCCCGTGGCGGCGTGGCAGTTGCTGAAGCGTGGCTGCCCGGTCCTGGCGCTGTACGTCGACCTCGGGGAGTACGGCGGTGCCGACCACCGGGCCCGGGCCGAGCGAACGGTCGCCCGGCTTCGCCGGTTCGCGCCGGGGACGGACCTGCGGCTTCGCGTGGCACCGGGCGAGGCGGGGGTCGACCGGTTGCTGGAATGCCCGGAGCGACTCCGGATGTTGCTTCTCCGGCGGTTCATGCTTCGCATCGCGGCAGCCGTCGCCGACGACACCGATTCGGCGGGGCTGGTGACTGGCGAGGTGATCGGACAGAAGTCGAGTCAGACGAGCGCCAACCTCCGGGTGACCGACGCGGCAGTGAACTGGCCCGTGCACCGCCCTCTCCTGGCGACGGACAAGTCGACGATCACGCAGATGGCACGGGAGATCGGTACCTACGACGACGCGACGATACGGGCCGGGTGCAACCGCCTCGCACCGCCCAATCCCGCGACGAAGCCGGCACTCGACGTGGTCGCCGCGGCGGAACCCGACGACATCGGCGCACTGGCGAAAACGGCTGCACGGAACCGAACAGTGGTCGAACACGAGTAGCGCTCCCCGATCCCCCGGTGCGCACGCGCCGAGCGGGTTCTCGGGCTTCTGCCCCGCTGGGCACAGTGAGAAGGCGAGGACGGGGAGACCCTGACGGGGCACAGCGGCCGGGCCGGGAGGCGAAACCGCTTTGCCCCGGCCAGCCGTGACTCCGGTAGGGAATGACGCGTGTCTGTCTTGTCGGCGAGGGAGATGTGAACCTCCAGTACGAGTTGCTCTCCCGGGAGACGTCCCGTGAGGCACTCGCAGCGTACGACCTGACGGAACCGTACGCGAACACGATAGCTGTCGAGACGGTGAGTCTCGGCGCAGCTGTCTCCCTGCTCAACGACCTCGAGTGGTACCTCGTCAGGTTTACTGCCGACGCGATCGTCGAGGAGCCGTCGGTCAGCGAGACGGAGTGGCTCTCGCGCGGGCTGGCCACTGCCGTGCGCGACGGTGTCGTCGACCCCGAAGCGACCGGCCGGTTCCTCAGAGTCTACGGTGTGGCGACACCCGAGACGGACGAGGAAGGGAGAGCCGACACGAGGGGGCCGACGGAGAGCGGCCCGTCAGCCGCGGACGCGACGGAGGCAACAGTGACGGCAGCCGGGCCACCGGAACTGCGGGACCCGATGCTGGTCACCCGGACCGGCGAAACGATCCCAGCCTACGACCTCCACGACGTCTCGGAGACGCTCGTCGTCCGGGTGACGGAGTCCGAGTTCGGTGCCTAGTCCTCGGTCTCGAACATACCCGTCGTCATGTACCGCTCGCCGGAGTCCCAGTAGACGGTGACGACGAGCGGATCCTCGACGGTTCCCCGGAGCCGGCGCGCAACCCGTTTTGCCGCCAGGTTCGACGCACCGGAGGACTGGCCGACAAAGATGCCCTCCTGACGGGCGAGGCGGCGGCACTCGGCTTCGGCGGCCTCGATACCCACCGTCTCGACAGCGTCGAGCAGGTCGGTGTCGAGGTTGTCGCTGACGAAGCCGGCCCCCATCCCCTGGAATGCGTCCTCGCCCGTTTCGCCGCCGGAGAGAACGGCGTTGTTCTCGGGTTCGACGGCGATCACCCCGACGTCGGGAAACTGTTCGCGGAGTCGCCGACCGAGACCGGTCAGCGTCCCGCCCGTCCCGACCCCCGCCACGACTGCGTCGACAGTACGGTCGCCGATCTGCTCGAGGAGTTCGGCAGCCGTCGTCTCGTAGTGTGACTGCGGGTTTGCCGGGTTCTCGAACTGGTGCATCTGAACGTGCCCCGGCTGCTCGCAGAGTTCGTCTGCGCGCTCCTGGGCGACGCTGATATCACCCTCCACGAGTTCGAGGTCGGCCCCGTACGCGGTCATTATCTGGCGGCGTTCCGGTGACTTCGAGGCCGGCATCACGAGCATGACGTCGTAGTCTTTCACTGCGCCGACCATCGCCAGCCCGATACCGGTGTTGCCGCTTGTCGGTTCCACGATCGTATCGCCCGGCGTCAGGTCACCCCGCTCCTCGGCTGCCCGGACCATGGCACGCGCCGGCCTGTCCTTGGCGGAGCCTCCCGGGTTGAACGACTCGACTTTCGCTGCGAGTGTCGTCCCCGTCGGGCTGTCGACCGCGACCAGCGGCGACCCGATCGTCTCGAGGATGTTCGCGTCCATCGGCCCCCTCTACGACTGCCCCTGTTATACGCGGTCCGCCACCGGCAGGGCGTGCCGTTGCCCGCGCCACGGGGACCTCTTGGCTGCCTGCTGGAACGCTTAACAGTGTGTATCCCGAACGGCACGTATGGCACTGACGACACTCGAACCGAACCCTGCGTGGACCGCCGGGGCTCACGCCGAGACAGTCGAGACGCTCGAAGCGTACAGCGACGAACTGGTGTTCAAAGTGTGGGGCGGGGACTGGTGCAAGGACTGTCGGGCGCAGTTGCCGGATTTCGGTGCGGCACTCGACGCGGCTGGCGTCCCCGAGGAGCGTATCGAACACTACGAGGTCGACCAGAACAAGCACGGCCCCGGTGTCGAGGAGTACGGGATCGAGTACATCCCGACAGTCGTCGTCGAGCGCGACGGGAAAGAAGTCGTCCGGTTCGTCGAGGAGGAGTCGGTCCCCATCGCGGTCTGGATTGCGACCCGACTGCGCGAGGAACTCGGGGACCAACAGGCGGAATCGGCCTGACTGTCCCGGCGGTGCGAGCCGCGCCGGGGATGCAGGTGACTGTCACCCGGAGCCCGGGTCGGGAACCGCCAATACCGGGACTGGAGCTGATCGGACGGTCTTTTCGGCGACGCTCCCGAGCAGGTATCGCTCGAAGCCCGTTCGTCCGTGCGTTCCCATCACCAGGAGGTCGATATCGTGCTCGTCGACGTACGACCGAATCTCCCGAGTGATCGAAGGGCCGATTTCGACAGCTTCGACAACCGAGTCGAGGGAGGCGTCCTCGGCAACAGTCCCGGCCTCGGTCACCACCGTTTGCGCGTTCTCTTCGAGCGCGTCCAGCTGTGGCCCGGAGTAGATATCGGTACCCATACTTGTCAAGTCAACGACAGAGAGCACGTGGAGTGTCGCGCCCGTCACCTTCGCCACAGCAACCGCCGGGTCGAGCGCCGCACTGGCACACGTACTCCCGTCGGTCGGGACGAGGACGTTCCGATACGGGTAACCGACTGGGTCGTCCGGGCGAAGAGTGAGTACCGGAACGGTGGTCTGCCGGAGGACTCCCTCCGCGGTGCTTCCCAGGAGGAGTCGGTCGAGCCCTGTTCGACCCTGGGTCGACATGGCGACGAGGTCGATATCGCACTCCGCCGCGTACGCGGTAATGGTCTCCGGAACGTCCCCCTGGCGGACATCTGTCACGACCGAGACGCCGCGGTTACCAGCGCGTTCCGCCGCCTCTTCGACGATCTGTTCGCCCTCGCGTTCGAGAACGTCGATGACCCGACCCTGGATCCGTGTAACGCTGTCGCGGGTCGTATCGGCGACGTTGAGGATGTGCAGCGTCGCGTCGTGATTCTCCGCGACATCCAGGACGTGGTCGAAAACCGTGCTCGCAGCCTCACTGCCGTCAGTCGGAAACAGGATACGCTCGAACATGCACTAGCTATCGGGAGAAGCTGGTAAAAACATCCCCGGTAGCG
>JAZKTU010000017.1:0-32343 GCA_036625385.1 Halovenus sp.
TGTACTCGATGCCGGCGGCGACGTCCGAGAACGACCCGCTCCCGTTCTTGTCGAGCACCTTCACAGCGTGCAGCGTCGCCTCGGTCGAGACGCCGACGACCCCCTCGCTGTTGTCCACGGCGTCGGCGATGCCGGCACAGTGCGTGCCGTGATTGTCGTCGTCCGACCACGCTTCGTTGCAGTTCCGCCCTTTGCAGTCGACGAATGCCTTCCCTGCTCCGACGTTTGCCTGCAGGTCGGGGTGGTCGTCGTCGATACCGGTGTCGAGGATCGCGAGGTCCGCACCGTTGCCCGTCTCGCCGTTGCCGTGGAGGACGTCCGCGTCGACCCGGTCGATACCCCACGGGAGTGTCTGGGCGAGCGCCCGCATCTCGCCGTTCTCCTCGACATACCGGATGTTCGGGTTGTTCTGGAGTGCCGCAAGTGCCTGGTCGGAGAACTGGCCCGCCACCGCCATCCCGATGTCTCCGAAGTCGTGCGTCCTGCGGACCGAATCCGCCTCGCGCTGGGCGATATCCGCCCTGCCGGGTGCTACCCCGACGATGTGCCCCTCCGGTCCGTCCGCCGCCCCTGTCCCTGTTGTGCCTGCGCCGGCCACCCCGAGCGCACCCACCGCGCCCGCAGAGCGCAGAACGTCCCGCCGTGATACGCCTGTGGTATTTTCTGTCATGTTTGTCCTTCGTCTATCAGATTTGAATATGAAAGCATAATTCTTGTGGCTAACTGTCAGTTATCCGGGGGTGATATGGCGACCCGGTCTTTTGGGTCGCGTTGCCCCCGTCGCGTTTGCTCACCCGTTCTGTACCCGTCATCGTCCGCTTCGGGAACTCATCCTTCGTAGGCCCGCCAGAGATACAGCGAGGCGTACGAGCGATACGGGGCCCACCGTTCTGCCCGCTCGCGCATCCCCGCGCGTGTCAGTTCCCGGTCACAGACGAGTTCCATTCCCCGGCGGATGCCGAGGTCCTCGACCGGGAACACGTCGGGGCGGGCGAGACAGAACACCAGGAACATCTTCGCCGTCCAGGGGCCGACGCCCCTGATGTCCGTGAGTTCCGCGACGACCGCGTCGTCGTCCATCCCCGCGAAGAACGCCCTGTCGTAGCCACGCTCCTCGTAGGCACGGGCGATGGCTTTCGCGTACTCGGCTTTGGCCGCCGACAGCCCACAGGCCCGGAGTTGCTCCTCGTCGGCTGTGAGCACTCCCGCCGGCGTCACGTCGATCGCGCCGAAGAGGCGCTCGCGGATGGCGGCGGCGGCCTCTATCGACACCTGCTGGCGGATCAGCGAGACGAGCAACCGCCGGAACGTGTCCTCGGCAGGCTCTACGTGGACGACGCCGTACTCCTCGACGACTGGCTCGAGCGCCGGGTCGGCGCGCAACCGCGCGGCGGCTGCTTCACTCATCGACGGAACGTCGGGCCGGAAGACAATCAGCATCCCGTTCTGGCCCGGGGCGGATCAGCACGCACTTACCGGAGAGCCACCGAGGTGAGGTATGCGCATCGTCGAGCGCCAGCAGGTCGAAGGTGGCCGCGAGCGGGTGACGGTGGTGCCCGAGAACGTGGACGACCTCTGGCACCTCTCCCACGTCGTCGAACCCGGGGACAGGGTTGCCGGCGACACCGAGCGGCGCATCCAGCGCGCCGACGACCAACTGCGCGACACCGGCGGCGAGCGCGAGCATATCTGGGCGGAACTCGCCGTCGAGAGCGTCGAGTTCGCGCGCTTTGCCAACCGGCTGCGCGTCGGCGGCGTCATCGAGGCCTGTTCCCGCGAGGACCAGCTCGGTCACCACCACACCATCAACGTCGAGGAACACGACGAACTCGAGGTCGAAAAACGCTGGAAGCCGGACCAGCGCGACCGGCTGGAAGCAGCCGTCGAGGCGACGGAAAACCCCGACGTGGCCGTCGCCACCGTCGAGGAGGGGCAGGCATACGTCCACACGGTCGCCCAGTACGGTGCCGAGGAGCGAGCGAGCATTACCGCGCCGACGGGGAAAGGCGAGTACGCCCGGCCCCGGGCCGAGCTGTTCGACGAGTTGACCGACGTGCTCCGCCGCCAGGATGCAGACGCCATCATCCTTGCCGGGCCGGGGTTTACGAAGCAGGACGCGCTCGATTACATCGAGGAGGAGGCTCCCGACCTCGCCGGGACGGTGACGACAGTCGACACGAGTAGCGTCGGGGACCGCGGCGTTCACGAGGTGCTCAAACGCGGCGCCGTCGAGGACGTGCAAAAACGGACCCGCATCGCCGAGGAGTCCGAACTCATCGACGAGTTGATGGAACGCATCGCCGAGGGCGCGGAGGTCGCCTACGGTCCCGAACAGGTCGCGCAGGCAGCCGAGTACGGGGCCGTCGAACACCTGCTGGTGCTCGACGAGGACCTCCGGGAGGCCCGTGCCGGCGAAGGCGACTGGGACGTCGACGTCGACGCGGTCATCGAGACGACCGAACAGAAAGGCGGCGACGTGACGGTGTTCTCGAGCGAGTTCGACCCCGGTCGACAGCTCGCCAACCTCGGCGGGATCGCCGCCCTGCTCCGGTACCGCCTCGACTGAGCGGAGGACTGACTCCGTACGTCGGTCAGGAGACGTCGACCGTCAGCCCGTCCTCCGCCATCCGCACGTCCCCGTCGTAGTGGCTGGTCAGCGACTCGAGCATCTCTTCGTGGTTGCCTTCCGTGTGTGGGTACAGGTGGGTCAGGTAGATCCGACCGATGTCGGCTCCGGCAGCCGCGAGCGTCTCGCCGAGCTGTGATGGCGTGGGGTGGTTCGAGACGTCGACGCCGTCCGGGAACGAGCAGTCGTGAGCGAGGATCGCAGCGCCGTCCGCGAACGTCGCCAGTTCCGCGAACGCCTCGCTGTCGCCGCTGAAGACGAAGGCTGGCTCGTCCGCGCCAGTCTCGAACCGGTAGGCGTGACACGGCATCGAGTGACGCGTCTCCATGGCGTCCACCTCGAAGCCAGCGATCTCCACCGGCGCGTCGTCGACCGTGACGTCGCGGAAAGTTAGGTCTATCCTGCCTTGCATGTAGTCGTGGACGTCGAGGAGATCACGGACGAGCTGTTCGGTCCCCGGCGGGCCGACGACCGTCTGTGTCGTCTCCCCGGCCAGCCAGCGCGCCTTCAGGAGCGGCATGATATCGGAGACGTGGTCGAGGTGGTGGTGGGTCAAAAGCAGGGTCTCGACACCCTCGTAGCCACACCCCGTCCGGGCGAGCCCGTGGAGCGCGCCGCTCCCGCAGTCGACCAACAGCCTGTCCGCGCCCGATTCGAGGAGAAGTCCCGTCTGGAACCGTTCGCCTGTCGGCATTGCACTGCCCGTCCCGAGAAACGTGATACGCATGTTCGGGACATCGGACCCCGGGAGTAAAGGCGTGGCTTCTCCCGCGCCCGCGGGCTACCGTCCGTCAGGGAAAACCGTCTGTCAGGGAAGCGCCGCCGCCGGCACATCGTCGCGGGCCTGCCCGTACTCCAGTCTGCTCTCGGCGACGACGAGCGTCCGTTCGTCGTCGAGTGCGTGAAACTCGTAGAGGTCCGGGTCAGAGAGCTGCTGGAGGGCGAAGTGCTCGACGAGGAGCGGAAACCGTTCCGAGTCGGGGCCCCACAGCCGGAGGGTCACGAATTCGGGGTACTTCTCCAGGTCGAGAAACAGCTCCGCAAAGCTCTCGAGCGTCCCGACGTCGAGTGCGACGTCCGGCAGTACCCGCTTCTCGTCGTCGATCTCGATGTCGGGAGTCAGGTACTCGACGTCGGGGTAGGCCTCGACGTAGGGGTCGAGGATTTCCCGTGCGGTCCCGTCCGTCGCGGCGTCGGCATCGAGCAACGGGTAGAGGCTGAACGCACCCATGTCCGTGGTTCGTTGCCGGTGGGCAAACCGTTTCCGTTCCCTGCCTCGACAGGGTGGGGGATCCCGTCCCCCTGGCCGTCCCGAAACTGCCGTCCCGGACAGATTTATCTCCCCGCCGACCCTCGGGCAAGCCATGACAGCGCTGGCTCGCCCCCCGCAGGGCTCGCCGCTTTCGGCGATAGCCTCAGTGTCCGGTACGGTAAGCCAACCGAAACTGACAGCCGACCCGGCGGTGACAGCCACGTGAACATCTCGCCGCGGTACTGGCGTCACGCGTGGGACCGCGAGGGCGTCTACGACCTCGACGACGCCGCAGTCGATCCGACCTACGTCCTCGGGATGTTCCCGTACACCTCAGGAAATCTCCACATGGGGCACGTCAGGAACTACGCTATTACCGACGCGTACGCCCGGTACCGCCGGATGGCCGGCGACGACGTGTTGCACCCGATGGGCTGGGACGCCTTTGGCCTCCCGGCCGAGAACGCCGCCCACGCCCGCTACACCGACCCGGCCTCATGGACCACAGCCTGTATCGAGCAGATGCGTGAAGACATGGACGAACTCGGCTTTGGCTACGACTGGTCCCGGGAGATCACCACCTGCGAACCCGACTACTACCGGTGGAACCAGTACTTCTTCCGGGAGTTCCACGAGGCCGGCCTCGTCGAGTACGAGGCTGCCGAAGTGAACTGGTGTCCCGACTGCGAAACCGTGCTTGCGGACGCGCAGGTCGACGACCACGAGGGTGCCGAGGTGTGCTGGCGCTGCGAGACACCAGTCGCCCGGCGCGAACTCGACCAGTGGTTCTTTACTATCACCGACTACGCCGAGGAACTGCTCGCGGGACTCGACGACCTCGACGGCTGGCCCGAGAGTGTCAAGGAGATACAACGCAACTGGATCGGCAAGCGCGAGGGTGCGCGTGTCACCTTCGAGGTGCCGGACCACGGCGAGATAGACGTGTTCACGACACGGCTTGACACTATCTGTGGCGCGACTTACCTCGCAGTCTCTCCGGGTCACGACCTCGCCGAGGACCTCGCGACCGAGGACGAGGCCGTCGCGGCGTACGTCGACTCCGTGCGCGACACGCAACCGGGCCAGCGGACGGGTGTCGAGACGGACGCCCGGGCGGTCAACCCGGCGACAGGCGAGACGCTGCCGGTCTACGTCGCCGCGTACGTCCTCGACGACGTCGGGACGGGCGCGGTGATGGGTGTCCCTGCCCACAACGAGCGCGACCATGCCTTCGCCCGCGAGCAGGGCCTGCCAATCGCGCAGGTCGTCGAACCCGTCGACGAGTCGGCAGCCGACGTGACTGCCCGACCGTTTACCGACGAGGGGATGCTCACGGACAGCGGCGCGTACGACGGCCTGGCCAGTTCCGCCGCCCGCGAGCGGTTGCTTTCGGATCTTTCCGCCGCGAGTGGAGACGTCACCTACCGCCTCCGGGACTGGCTCATCTCCCGGCAACGCTACTGGGGGACACCGATTCCAGTCGTCCACTGTGACGATTGCGGGCCAGTGCTGGTCCCCGAGGACGACCTTCCGGTCGAGTTGCCGGAGTTCGTCCAGACCCGGGGGAACCCCCTCGCTGCAGCCGACTCGTTCGTCGAGACGGTCTGTCCCGACTGTGGCGCACCGGCAGAGCGCGAGACGGACACGATGGACACCTTCGTCGACTCGTCGTGGTACTTCCTGCGCTACCTCTCGCCGTCCCTTTCGACGGCGCCGTTCGACACCGACCGGGCGGACGACTGGCTCCCCGTCGACGTGTACGTCGGTGGCGAGGAACACGCCGCACTCCACCTGCTTTACATCCGCTTCTTTACCCGCGCGCTCGCCGACATCGGCCTCGTCGACTTCCGGGAACCGGTCGAACGGCTCATCAACCAGGGGACAGTGCTCCACAGCGGCGAGAAGATGTCGAAGACGAAAGGGAACGTCGTCAACCCTCACGAGTATGGGGCCGAGACGACGCGACTGTTCGTCCTCTCGGCGGCCCACCCCGAACAGGACTTCGAGTGGACTGCCCGCGACGTGGGCAGCGCCTACGACCTGCAACAGCAACTCGCGGACCTGGTCGAGTCGTTCGTCGAGCGGGCCGTCGTCCGTGACGAACGGGCGTCCCACGACGAGCACGTCGCCCGCGAGATCGACCGGGTGATCGCGGCGGTCACCGAAGACTACGAGCGGTTCCGCTTTCACCGTGCCGTCTCGGAGATCCGTGGCCTCGCAGCGCTGCTCGGCCAGTACCGGGAGTACGAGACGCCACACGAGGCAGTGTACCGGCGCGGGCTGTCGGTGCTCACGCGGTTGATCGCCCCGATGACGCCGTACCTGAGCGAGGAGTTGTGGAACCGGATCCGGGCCGAGGGGCTGGTTGCAACGGCCGACTGGCCCGACCCCGAGCGGACCGTCGACACCTACGACATCGAGCGCCGCGTCGTCGAGCGACTCCGGGATGACGTACGCGATATCGTCGACGTCGCCGGGATCGACGACCCGGAAGAGATCACCGTCGCCGTCGCGCCGGACTGGAAGTACCGCGCCTACGACATCGCCCGGGAGGCCGACCCCGGATCGGCGCTCGTCGGCGAAATCATGGACGACGAGGCGGTGGCTGCCGCTGGTGGGATGGCGAAAGCATACGCGACGGACCTCCAGGACCGCCAGCAACAACTCGAGCCGGTGATCCCCCGGGCCGAGGAGCAGGCGCTTCTCGACCGCGCCGCCTGGCTGCTCCGCGACGAGTTCGACGCCGGCGTGACCGTCCGCCAGGCGACAGAGGGCGACCTCGCGGAGAAGGCTCGCCCGGGCAAGCCAGCAATCCACATCGAGTGAACCCGATAGGGGTCACCGGCGCGGTCCCGGCGGTCGGGGACGGACCACTTCCACCGTGCTCCCGGAACCCACAAGGGAGTTCGTCCCTACTTCCGGGTACGATAGATGGGATGGCGCGAGCGGTTCGCCGACGGGGACCTGCCCTTCGACCCCGAGGCGGTGACCATCGACGACACGGCGGCCTTCGAGTTGCTGGAGCCGGTCGTCCAGGAGTGGTGGCTCGAGGCGTTCGGCGAGTTCGTCCCGCAAAACGGCGGGTTCTTCACGCCCCCACAGAAGGAGGCGATCCCGCTCATCCACGAGGGGACGAACGCGCTCGTCTGCTCGCCGACGGGCAGCGGGAAGACCCTCTCGGCCTTCTCGAGTATCATCAACGAGTTGTTCCGCCGCGAGCGCGACGGTGGTCTCGAGAACAGCGTCTACTGCCTCTACATCTCGCCCCTGAAATCGCTGGCAAACGACATCCACCGGAACCTGCAGGTGCCACTCGAGAGTATCACGGAGAGACTCGCGGCAGACGGCGAGTCAGTCGACATCCGCCACGCGATCCGGCACGGCGACACCGCCGACGGCGAGCGTCAGCGGATGCTCGAGGAGACGCCCCACATCCTCAACACGACGCCGGAGACACTTGCCATCCTGCTCAACTCCCCGAAATTCAAGGAGAAGTTGCGGACTGTCGAGTACGTCATCGTCGACGAGATCCACAGCCTCGCGGAGAACAAGCGCGGCACGCATCTCGCTGTTTCCCTGGAACGACTGGAGGCCATGGCGGCGGGGTCGCCGACCCGCATCGGCTGTTCGGCGACGGTCGAGCCCCTCGAGACGATGGCGGAGTTTCTCGTCGGCTGCGAGGGTGGGGAGCCCCGGGAGTACGAACTCGTCGACACCCGCTTCGTCCGGGCGTTCGATATCGAGCTGCGCTGCCCGACCGACGACCTCATCGCTACGCCCGCGAGCACGGTCAACGAGCGGTTCTACCGGGAGCTGCACGAACTCGTCGGGGACCACACCAACACCCTGGTGTTTACCAACACGCGCTCGGGTGCGGAGCGCGTCCTCTACAACCTCCGCGAACGGTTCGACGCCTACGACGAGGACAACTCCGGCTGTCACCACGGGAGCCTCTCGAAGTCCCGGCGCCAGGAGATCGAGGAAGGACTCAAAGCCGGCGAGCTGGACGTCGTCACTACCTCGACGTCGCTGGAACTGGGCATCGACATGCCACATCTCGACCTCGTCGTCCAGGTGGGCTCGCCCAAATCGGTCGCTGCCCTGCTCCAGCGCGTCGGACGCGCGGGTCACCAGCTCGGCGAGACGGTCACCGGGCGCGTGTTCGCGCTCGACCGCGACGAACTCGTCGAGTGTGCAGTCATGCTCGGGAAAGCCGAGGCGGGCTTCGTCGACCGGGTCTTCATCCCGGAGAATGCCCAGGACGTGGCAACTCAGCACATCTACGGGATGGCGATCAACGGCCCGCGACCGGAAGCCAAAGTGCGCACGATCCTCGAGCGTGCCTATCCCTACCGGTCGTACACCGACGACGAGTGGGAACAGTTGCTCCGGTATCTGACTGCGGACTACGACGGGCTGGAAGACAGGAACGTCTACGCGAAAATCTGGCGGGATACGAACGACCCGCCCGACGGCGAGTTCCATTACGACGAGTTCCCGGTCGGGGAACCTCTCATCGGCAAGCGCGGCCGGCTCGCGCGCGTCATCTACATGACCAACATCGGGACGATTCCCGACTCGTTCACGTGTGACGTGTTCACCCGTTCGGGCGAGGAGTGGGTCGGTCAACTCGACGAGGAGTACCTCGACACGCTCGAGGGTGGCGACGTCTTCGTGCTGGGCGGCAGTCACTACGAGTACCGCTACCGTCGCGGGTCGAAGGTGTACGTCGACCCGACGAGTGCCCGCCCGACGGTCCCGTCGTGGTTCTCCGAGCGATTGCCCCTCTCCTACGACCTCGGTCGGGAGATTCTCGCGTTCCAGCGGGACCTCCTCGACCGTCTCGAACGGGGCGGGCGCAGCGAGGTCCGCGTGTGGCTGCGGTCGTTTCCGCTCGACGAGAACTCCGTTCGCGCGATCGTGCGGATGTTCGACGAACAGGTTCGGTACGCGGGTTCCGGGAGCGTGAGCACGGACTCCCGGCTGGTCCTCGAAGAGGAGCTCGACCGCAACGAGTACGAACGCAACTACTACGTCCACTCGAACTACGGGCGCCGGTTTAACGACGGGTTCTCGCGCCTGCTGGCCTACCGGATCGCCCAGGCCGCAAACGCGAACGTTCAGGTCGCGGTCGCGGACCACGGCTTCACCCTGTCGATGCCACTCAACCGGAAGGTCGATATCGCCGGCATCGTCGGTGACATCGAGCCAGCGGCGGTCCGGGCAGACCTGCGGGCCAGTCTCGACGGGACCGACCTCCTCAAGCGGTACTTCCGCATCAACGCGACACGGTCGCTGATGATTCTCAAACGGTACAAGGGCTACGAGAAGTCGGCGAGCGAACAGCAGGTCAACAGCGAGATGCTCCTGGGGTTCGCCGAAGACCTCCCCGATTTCGCCGTCATCGAGGAGACCTACCGCGAAATCCTCGAAGACAAACTGAACGTCTCCGCGATCGAGGACGTGCTGGGCGGCGTGCAGGCCGGCGACATCGAGGTGGTGACGCGTCGGGTCGACTCGCCGACCCCCCGTGCCTTCGGCCTCGCCACGCTGATGGCCTCGGACGTGGTTCTCGCCGAGGACGAGTCGGCTGCACTCCAGGAGTTTCACCAGCGGGTACTCGAAGAGATCGAGGGCGCGGACGGCGGGACCACTGACGAAGCACTCGGGATCGACTGATGCGGACTGCTGTGATTGGGTACCGCCATTGATCTGTTACGTCGGTGCCTCGACCCGCGAGACGGTCACTCCTGGGCCACGGTGTCGAAAGTAGTCACAGCAGTCCGGATGGGACGACCCAAAGAGTCTGGTGTCTCGCGACCCACTGTCTAGCGTATGCCACACCACGGCCACGACCACCACGAAGACCTCGAAGCGGGCCGCGTCCACGAATCCGTCGACGAGAACGTCGACCGGCGCGACGACTGGGCGCGTCGCCGACGGAAGGGCATCCCGACCGACAAGAACCTGCTCGTCGTTGCCTGCATGGACGAGCGGATTCCGGTCGAAGACGCGCTCGGGCTCGAACTCGGGGACGCACAGATCTTCCGCAACGCCGGCGGGAAAGTGACAGACGACGTCATCCGGTCGGCAGCGCTGACAGTCAACTTCTTCGAGACCGAGGAGATAATCGTCGTCAACCACACAGACTGCGGGATGATGAGCGCCTCGGACGACGCGGTCGTCGAGGGACTCGAAGCCGCCGCCGGCGGCGACCTCTCGGACGTCCCCCTCGACCCGGCCCTCCCGGAACTGAACATTGGCGACGCCAGCCTGGCGGAGTGGGTGAAGATGACTGATGACATCGACGTCGCCTGCGCCGCACAGGTCAAACACCTCGAGGAGCACGACCTCATTCCGGACGACGTGCGCGTCCACGGATACGTCTACGAAGTCGAATCCGGCCACCTCCGTCGACCCGACGAGCGCATTTCTGAGATGGTGAACACGCGGGTCGAGTAGACCGTCGTCGCTCGCGAGGTCAGACGAGCAGCGTGTTCAGCGCATCCGGTACCACGAGCACGTCGCTTCCCTGCTCGACCGCACGTTCGACGTCTTCCGCAGCCTGCATGAGGCAGTCCCCGACGACTCCGGGATGTTGGCTGTTCGTGACCCAGATGTCGTGTTCGCGGAGCGCGCGCGAGACAACGAAGGCCCGCTGTGCGCCGGGTTCGTAGCCCTCCCGCATCTGTCGGTACAGCGACTCGGCGTCCGTGGCCGTCGAGAGCCACTCGTAGAAGCGCTGTTCGCCCGTCCCCTCGCCTGCCCCTTCCGGCAGCGTAGCCGGGATCACTACCCGGCCGCCGGGGCGGAGTGGGTTGTGCGCGCCGAGGACGACGTAGGTTGCCGCCCGCGTCGTCTGGTAGAGGTTGGCGTCTTTCGGCGCGCCGACACCCGCGAGCACGGCGTCGTAGGTGGACTCGACGGACCAGGAGAGCGCCTCGCGGGCCGTGGCGGCGAGGTCGGCAACGACCGCCCGCGGGTCGCCGGCGCTCGCGCCCATTATCCCGGCGGGGCCGTGCGTGACGTTGAGACAGAAGCGCACGTCGGCCACGTCGCCGGCCGCGTCGAGGAATGCCCTGAACGGGTTGTCCTCGATCCGTCCGAGCCGGACTCCCTCGCGACCGAGCATCTCCGGGCCGTGTGTGTAGCGGATCTGCGCCTCGCCGCCGGCGCCGACGACCGCCGTCTTCGCGCCGCCGGAAAAGCCGGCGTACTGGTGGGGTTCGACCATGCCGGTCGAACAGAGCACGTCCGCCCGCGCGGCAGGCTCGAACAACTCGACCGGACAGCCCTCGACGGTTCCGATTTCTACCACCCGGTCGGGGTCGTGGTTGACCGCGAGGTCGGCGTGCTCGCCCAGCGACGCCGTCAGTTCCTCGTCCGTCAGGGGCCGGTGGAGTCCGAGGCCGACGACGACCGTCACCTGCTCGCGGGCGACGCCAGCCCGCTCGAGTTCCGCCACGAGCACGTCCAGTAACACGTCGTCGGGTGTCGCGCGGGTCACGTCGGTTACGACAATCGCGACAGTCCCGCCGGGGTCGACCCGGTCTGCAAGCCGGTCGCCGTGTGGCTCCGCGACGGCTGCCCTGGCCGCCTCGCGGACCTCGACCGCCTCGCCGCCAGGCGGGTCGGCGACTGTCACCGCACAGTCCGGCAACGTCACCGACAGCGTCCCCTCCCCCAGTGGTACCTCGGTCGACATAGGTCGCCTTGCGTTCCCGAACGAAAAGCGGTTGTGGTTACCCCTTCCTGGTCGTCGAGACTCACACTGCCGACAACTGCGCCCGTCGAGTCCACCCCGTCAGTATACATACCCGGCCGCCGAGTACGCAGCTATGGACAGGGAGACGACACGACGTGCGGTGCTGGGCGCGGTGCTCGGGGCCGGCGTCGCAGGCGGTTACCTCTCGCCGGCCCGGGACGTGCTCGACCAGTTCGCGCCGCTGTCGGGCTCTGTCTGGGACGCCGCCACCGCCAGCCGGCAGGACACCGTCGGGAGCCCCCACGGACCGGCAACGGTACGGTACGACGACGACGGGGTGCCCCACGTACGTGCCGACGACGAGGAAGCCCTCTACTTCGCAGTCGGGTACACCCAGGCGACCGATCGGCTCTTTCAGCTCGACCTGCAGCGCCGTCTCTACAGCGGCGAACTCTCGGCAGTCGTCGGCGACGTCACCGTCGAATCCGACCGTTTCCACCGCCGGCTGGCCTTCCGCGAGGCTGCAGCCGTGACTGCCGAGGGGCTCGACGGGACACGTGTCGGCACCCTGATCGACGCGTACGCCGACGGCGTCAATGCAGCCATCGAGAACGAGCCTCTCCCCGTGGAGTTTGCCCTCCTCGAGTACGAACCGGAGCCCTGGACCCGCACCGATACGGCGCTCGTCGAGAAGATCATCTCGTGGCAGTTGACGGGGAGCTTCCGGACGCTCCGGCGCGCGCTCGCCCGCGACCGACTCGGCCGCGAGGCAGCCGACGAACTATACCCGGCCCGGTACGACCACGACGTCCCGATCATCCGCGAGCAACACGGTGACCGTCAGTTCGGTGCCGACCTGACCAGTCCCGACCGCGACGGACGGACCGACAGGGTCGTCGGCCAGCCACTCGTGGACTGGCTCGGTCAGTTCGAGCCCTCGGACGCGCTGGGGTCGAACAGCTGGGTCCTCTCCCCCGACCACGCACCCGGTGACGCGCCGGTGCTCTCGAACGACCCGCACCTGAGCCTGCAGGCACCGCCGGTCTGGTACGAGATGCATCTCGACGGTCCCACACACCGTGTCCGCGGCGTCACCTTCCCCGGCGAACCCTTCGTCGTCATCGGCGAGAACGACCGCGGGGCCTGGGGGTTCACCAACGCCGGCGCGGACGTCATCGACTTCTACCGCTACGATACCGACGGGGAGACCTACCGGTACGGCGACGAGCGCCGCGAGTTCGACGTCGACGAACAGGTGATTACCGTCGACGGCGGGGACGACGAGACGGTCGAGGTACGCCGGTCGGTCCACGGCCCCGTTATCGAGGAAGCCGAGCAGGAGGTCGGCGTCGCCTGGACGGGCCACGCGGCGACGAAGTCGCTCCGGGCGATTTATAACCTCTCCCACAGCGAGGGGCTTGCGGACGCGCTCGCTGCGCGGTTCGACACACCCCCGCAGAACCTCGTCTACGCCGACCGGGACGGCAACACGCTCTACAGGATGACCGGTCGCGTCCCGGTACGGACGACCGACGGCCAGCCGGTCGACGGTGACCGGGTGTTCGACGGGTCCGCCCGCGAGGGCGAGTGGCCCGGGTTCGAGCCGTTCGCCGAGCCGACCTGGGAGGGGTTCGTCCCCGTCAACGAGACGCCCCAGGTGGTGAACCCCGACTACCTCGCGACCGCCAACCAGCAGATCGTCCCCGACGACCGGCTGGGCTACTACCTCGCGCCCTCCTACACGAACCCCTACCGCGGCGAGCGCATCTACGACCTGCTCGACGAGCGCATCGCAGCCGACGGACAGGTCGACGAGGACTTCCTCCGCGAACTGGGTCGGGACACCTACGACGGTCGCGCTGCGGACCTGGTCGACCCGCTCGTCGCTGCTGCCCGCGACGCCGACGACGATGCGCTTGACGAGGCTGCCGACGTGCTCGGGGAGTGGGACTACCGGATGGACGCGGACTCGCGGGCCGCCCTGCTTTTCGACCGGTGGCTCGACCGCTACCGCGAGGCGGTGTTCGGCGACGCGTTCGCGGACGCCGACCTCGGCGGGGCGTACTACCCCGACGACCGGGTGCTCGCACGACTCCCGTCCGACAGCGAGTGGTTCACTCCCCGCGGTCGGGACCGGGCGATGCGCCGCGCACTCCGCGAGGCACTTGCCGATGTCGAGGCGGCCGGCCACGAGGTGTACGGCGACCTGAACCACACCGGTCACATCACACACCCGCTCGGACTGGACTTCCTGGGGTACCCCTCCCACGCCCGCGGCGGGGCTGACCAGACGGTCTGGAACTTCGACCGGAGCGGGCCGTGGGGTGGGAGCTGGGAGATGCACGCCGACCTCGACGGGGACCTGCTCGGGATCCTCCCGGGCGGCAACTCCGGGCGGTACTTTTCCGACCACTACGGCGACCAGCTCAGACAGTGGGCGAACGGCGAGTACAGACGGCTCGACCGCTCGATCGAGGGTGACCTGCGGACCCGTTTCGTGGAGGGCGACGGATGAGCCGCCGACTGGGACGGGACCAGTTCGCTCGGCTCCGGGAGACGCCCCGGTACCACTGGCTCGTCGTGGTCGGTGCCTGTCTCGTCGGGCTGGTCGCGGCGACGCTGCACTGGCTCGGGCTGGTGCTGGGCGGAGCGCTCGTCGGGCTGTTCGCGGCGTCGCTCCGGCGGGCACTGCTCGCCGGTCTGGGCTTTGGCGTGCTCGTCCTCGCTGTCTGGGGCGGGCTGTTCGGGCTCTCGGGCACGTTCGGCGCCGCCACTGCTACGGGCGAGTTCGCCTGGCTGGCCGTCGCGATGGGGCTTGGCCTGGCGCTGCTTGGCAGCCTCGTTCGGGGTATCGTCTGATAGTGGCTGTTGTGACTCTTTACCGCCGTGGCGGTACAAAACGCGGGCGTCACGGTCTGAAACACGAAAATACGCAATCCGGTCAGAAAACAATCGCAACAACCCCTACGGGTATCTCACTACTTGCGTGCCCACTCGACCATCCGGGCGTAGGTGTCGTCGGTGGCAAGCGCGTCCCCGTCGCCGACCAGGACGAGCGCCTTCTTCGCCCGCGTGAGGGCAACGTTGACCCGCCGGTAGTCCTCGAAGATGGGGCTGTCGAGCGTCCCCGTCGCGACAAACGAGACCACGATGACCGCCTCGCTCGACCCCTGGAACCGGTCGACCGTATCCACCACGATGTCGTCGGAGACGCGGCTGCTGATTTCGGCGACCTGTGCGCGAAACGGCGCGATGACGCCGATATCGTCGGCGGGGACACCGGCCTCGCGGTACGCGTCGACGGTGTCAGCGACTGCCGCCGCCTCGGTCGGGTTGGTGTTGCCCTCCGCGCGCCCGTCGGGGTCGACGAAGACGACCCGGTCGCGGAGGTGCGCGGGCAATTCGGTTGTGTCGATACCCGGGAGGTCGCTGACGTGCTGGCTGGCGACCCCGGCTGTCGCCGGACGCAGGGCCCCGTCGTAGAACTCCCGGGAGGCAAACGCCTGGATGTGCTGGGCCATCCGGTACTGTCGGTCGAGGAGGACACCCGCGTCGGGGTACTCAGCCATGAGGCGCTCGAACAGCGACGTCGAGAGGGTCGTCTCCGCCCGCGTCACCGGCGGGAGTTGCTGGTGATCGCCGACGAGGACGAACCGGTCCGCTAGCGCGATGGCCGCGAGCGTTCCCGGTTCGGTGAGCTGGCCGGCCTCGTCGACGACCGCCACGTCGAACGACTGTGTCCGCATGGCGCGCGAGCCACACGAGGCGGTCGTCGCCGCGACGACCGGTGCGTCCTCGAGTTGCCCGGCACAGGTCTCCGGGTCACCCACCCGCTCGAGACGGTACGACTGCATGTCCGACCGGACACCGCTCTCGGTGCCGTACCGGACCATCTCGGTGTATCCCTGGGCTTCGAGCGCAGCCAGCGCGTTGTCGACTGCACGGTTCGTGAACCCGGCGACCAGCACTCGCTGGTCGCGTTCGACCAGCGCGCGCACGAGGCGTGCGAGCGTGTAGGTCTTGCCGGTGCCGGGCGGCCCGTGCACGAGCGCGAAGTCCTCCGCCGCGACCGCCTGCCGGACGGCCTCGTCCTGTGCGGCGTTGTTGTGGATAAACGTCTCACTGACGTCACCGAATCCGGGGTCACGACGGCCAAAGAGAGGGTCTTTCCACTCGGGCGGCTGCGTGAGCAACCCATCGTGCAGTGCCGTCAGCAGGCGGTCAGCGGTCAGTTCGGAGGGGTAGACGTCGAGCCGGCACACCTCGACTGGCTCGTCCGCGGTGACGACGATCTCCTCGCCCGGGCCCCCGAGGCGCTCGACGCGGGCGAGTTCGGCGGTCCCGCCGACCGGATCCCCGTCGCTCGCGAGCACCAGGTCGCCAGCCCGGATTTTCGAGACTGCGCCCGTTCCCCGTGCCCGCAACTCCCACCGCCCGTCGTCGAGTTCCCGCCTGCCGGCTGGCTCCAGCGCGACGAGCGCCCGGTCGTCTGCCGCTCGGTCGGTCGGCGACTGCCGCCAGAGTTTCGCGTACTCGCGGTGGACCTCGTGGCGCTCGGCCTCGATCGCCCCGTACAGCCGCTCGAAGTACTCCCGCTCCTCTTCGGGGATTGCCACACCGACCTGTCCGGCCTTCGACTCCTGTGCGAGCCGGCCGGAAACCGCCATGCAACTGTCCTGCTCGAAGCAGTACTCGCACCTCGCGTTCCCCTCGTACCCCGTCGGGACGCTGCTGTCGAATTCCATCGCTGCGATCCCGTTGCGCGCCCGGAGGACGAACTTCAACAGCCCGGAACCGATGGTGAACTCCTTTGCGGGCTAGAGGTCCCCCGACACCTCGTTGCGGTCGACGGCGGCGTTTTTCGTGTAGAGTAGCGTCCCGGTCTCGGGCGGCTCCTCGCCGTGTTCGCCCAGCATCAGCGCGTAGCAGGCCGCCTGCACTTTGTCCTTGAACCGCGGCTCCCGGCTGGTGTTTTTCCCCGTCTTGAGCTCGACGGGCGCGCCGCGACGGACGGCGTCGGCCCGTCCTTTGAGCCCGTAGCGTTCGCTGATGAGGGTCTGCTCGGAACGCCACTCGTCGCGCTCGGTGAGCGTCCCCTGCTGTAACCACCGCTCTATCGCGCGGGCGTGCTGCGTGACCGTCTCGCGCATCGAGTCCAGGTCGGCCCCAAGTAGCCCGAGGTCGAGCCCTGCCGCATGGAGCTGGTCCTCGACAGCCGCCGCGATGTCCCGGCCCCGGAGGAGGTCGCCAAACACCTCGTGAACGATGGTCCCTTTGACCACCGGTTCGGCGAGTTCGATGCCCATCAGCTTGTTGAGATAGTACAGCCGCGGGCAGTCGACCCAGGCGCGGACGTTCGTCACGTCGACCATGAAGTTCGGCTCGACGACGACCATCGACTCGGACCCCGTCGTGTACTGTGTCTCGCCGCGATACTCGCGCTCGTCGGCGTCGTACACCGCAAGTTCCATTCCCGGTTCGAGCTGGGCGCCGTTCTCGGTCCAGTCCCCCCACAGCGTGACGGTCGTCGGCTCGCCGGCCCCGCGGTCCGGGCGGACAGTCACCTCGCACAATTCTGACTCCCCGTAACTCGTGTCGACAGTCCGCACGTCGCCGACTTCGACGACGACCCCTCTGACGTTCACGCAAGTGGGCAGGCGCGCCGGGCGAAAAACGCTGTCGGTGCCGCGGGGGTCTCCCGCTGTGGCCCCCCTGACAGTCCGCCGGATGCCAGCGTCCGCCCCGCGGTCAGTAACGAGGACCCCTTTCGAATAATATATCTGGTAGTATCCGAATGGTTTTTTATATCTCGGCCAGTAACTATATATAGGTGATACAGGATGGATCCAGTCATCGGTGGGGGGATATTCGTGCTGTTGCTGTTGCCGTTCCTCAGCGCGATGGTGTTGCGCCTCGTCAACAAGAGTGAAAAGGACGATGAGCGGCCGACACCGCCACAGCCAAACGAAACGCAGCGAAACATACCCGGACAGGGTAACTCCAAGTGACAGGGTAACCACGTGTCGCGTTACCTCTGCTGGGGGGCTTCGCCGATAGTGCCGAGAGACACCGGGCCGTCACTACTGGCTTCAGCCGGTTTCAAAACTCGACACGCAACAGTGATCGGTCCCGTCTGTCCCCGACGGATCCGGCCAGTCAGGCTGTCTTGATCCGGACCGGGAGTTCAGCAGGACCGTACATCTCCGGGCTGAAGAGTGGTGAAATATCGTCGGTCGCCAACTCGGCATCCTCGATTCGGTCTAGCAACTTCGTGTAAAGCACTTCGGCCTCGAAGTTTGCCAGTGGGGCCCCGAGACAGTAGTGGATCCCCTTGCCGAACGGGATCGGCGGCTTCTCGTAATTCCGTGTCGGGCGGTATTCGTCCGGGTCTTCAAAGACTTGCTCGTCCCGGTTGGCGGAGCCTATCCACCCGTTTACCCTTGCACCTTCAGGGATTTCCATCCCTGCCAGTTCGGTCTGTTTCCGCGCGATCCGTTTCTGTGGCAGTACCGGTGGACGGATCCGCAGAACTTCCTGCAGAGCATCCTCGAGGGGGATCCGCTCGTTCTGGAGGTCGTCGATCATGTCCTCCTCGATGAACGTCCAGAGCGAACTCGCGAGATATGACACTGTCGTCACATTCCCGGCGACCAGAAGCATCCCGCAGCAAGCGATCGTGTTCTGTCTGTCCAGCAGGTCGTACTCCTTCTCCGCGCGGAGGAACTTCGTGATAAGATCGTCCTGGGGGTTGGATTCCCGTTTCTCTATCTCCCGAGCGAAGAACTCGTCCAGCGTGTCTATCGTGTCCATCATCTGCTGGTGGGACTTGCGCTTTTCAGCCGGAGTGGGGTTTTCCGGGCTGCCGATGAGGTCTGTCGACCAGTCGCGGAACGTATCTATCTTTCCGGAGGGAACACCGAGAATATCGGCAATTACCAGAACCGGCAGTGGCATAGCCACTTCCTCGTAGAAGTCGATTTCTCCGTCCCCGGCAAGTGCCTCGTCGAGAAGTTGCTCCGCGCGAGCCTCGATGTCCGGCCCGTATTCTTCCTCGATGTAGGACCGTCTGAAGTAGTTCTCCGCCATACTGCGGAGTTCGGTATGCTCTGGCGGGTCCCGGCTCATCCATGCCCCATCGAGAAAAGACGTCCCCTCCTTTCCGAAGCGTTCGTACTCGACTGAGAGTTCGACCACCTCGTCGTAATGAAACACGTCGTACGCGTCGCGCTTCTCGTCGTACCGAATGGGCCCCTCTGCGCGCATTTCCCTGAACCACGGAAACGGGTTCTTCTGCCCCTGGCGCCCCTCGATTTCGGTCGGCAGGACTGCTGAAAGACGTTGGTCTGATGCCATACCCGTAGGTGTTGTCTATGACATAAGTAGTTTTTTCAAAAATTGTTAGCGGTCTACAGGCTACCGAGATACTGATACGGTCGTGCGTGATTCTTTACCGCCAGGACTCGTTCCCTTCGAGTCTCAGACCGTGAAACCAGCACTGTCGCACTGCGGTGTCGAAAACAGTCACGTACGATTGTATGAGTTCCACGTTGACGACTCTTTGGATGTACCGCTCACCCGTCTGGCACGGCACGTGGGGAGCGCTGACAACTCATCCTGCCGGCTGTCCCATTGTGAACGAATTCGTCACCCCGGGGGTAGCGAATATCTGTACGCACGTACAGCCGGCAGTATCATTTTGATTCAGCGTTGTCGTCCCGGGCACCATTTGTACGACCAAGGGAGTAAAACTCCTCGTTTGGCCGCATATCCGCCAGGTGGGCCATCCGGTTCGAGAGGTTGAAAAGCGCAGCGACGCTGCCGATATCCCAGATTTCTTCGTCGGAGAACCCGTGCTCGCGGAGTGTCTGGAGTGACGCCTCGTCGACAGCCTCCGGTCGCTCGGTCAGTTCTACGGCGAGGTCACACATCGTCCGATGGCGCTCTCCGATGTCTGCCGTCCGGTGGTTCGTCGCGAGTTGCTCGGCCAGTTGTGGGTCCTCGCTGTAGAGGCGCAACAGTGCCCCGTGGGCGACAACACAGTAGAGACAGTCGTTGGCGCCGCTGACCGCGACGATGACCATCTCGATCTCCTCGCGGGCAAGCGGTGACTCGTCGACGAGCGCGTCGTAGTAGGCGAAGAAGGCGCGAAACTGCGCCGGTCGGTAGGCGAAGGCGGCAAAGACGTTCGGAAGGAACCCCGCCCGGTCGCGCTCGTGTTCGATACGTTCGCGGACGTCTTCCGGTACCGACTCGAGGTCGGGGACCGGGAACCGTGTCATCGGCTCCGTCATAGGCGCAGGAGGGCCGCCGCAGGTAAAAAATCCCCCGTCCCCCGCCGTTCCTGCCGTTCAGGCCAGCACACCTCTCCGGGAGAGGACGAGCAACAGGCCGTATCCGGCGAGACCCACGACGAAGAGAACTGCCGGGATGAGAAAGGGGCCGACGGTTTCGAGCAGCGCCGTCATCGGCTCAGTCTGCCGATTCCATCTGCAGTTCGAGCAGGGCACAGACGTCCCCCTCGGGGTCGAAACAGTCCGGACACTGTGGCTCCCGGTCGATGATCGTGTCGAGGCGCTCGGCGACAGTCTCGTCGATGACCGGTTCGAGTTGACGCGCTTCCGTGCGGAAGTTCTCGACTTCGAGTACCTCGATGAGGAACCGTTCGATGATACAGTAGTTCTGGAGCGCATCGCGGGCGTCGAGGATCCCCTCCTCGGTCAGGTCGACACCCTTGTACTTCTCGTGGGTACACAGCCCCTGGGATTCGAGTTTGCCGACCATCTCGTTCGCGCTGGCTGGACTCACGTCGAGGCGCTCCGCGATCTCCCCCGTCGACGCCGGTCCGTCATCGAGTTCCTGGATAAGGTAGATAGCCTTGAGATACTGGTTTGCCGTGTTCATCGCTGTCTCCCTCCGGCTGTCTGTCTGGCCGTCCGTTTCTCTCGGTGTGTGTGTGCACCCGTCATTGTGCCTCCATGAGTTCTGTGACCGCCTCTACGCCTGCTTCCTCCTCGTCGCGGATCTCCCGCAGCACCGCGAGAACCCGGTCGCGGTCGACGCTGAACGTCGCGTCTGAGGCCTCGATAGCCTCGATGAGGTCGTCGTAGAACTTGTATGCGGTTTCCTCGTTACACAGCTGGTCGTAGAGGATGCCGTCGAAGTCCTGGTCTGCCTCGTACTGCTTTTCGACGAGCGCCTGAATCTCGTCGAACGGGATCGTCTCGGCCTCGAGTTCCTCGATGACGTCCTCGAGACGCTCGCGGTGGGTCGCCGACTCCTGTGCAGCTTCCTCGAGAAACCCTCTGACCGTCCCGTCGATATCGGTGGACTCGCTGGCGTGTTTGGCCGCGCGCGCTTCGACGACTTCCTCCAGCACGACCCCGATCTGTAGCATCCTGGCGAGCTGGTGGTCCGAGGAAAGCGGCGACTGCAGACTCATCGACACCCCATCCGGATCGCAGCCTGTCGCGATGCCTTCATGAGTTCTTTTCGGACACACGCCGACTTAAAACTCTCGCGTCCCCACACCCTCATTCGTCCCCCTCGTCCCGATGTCTGGCCAGCGCCTCGTCGATGGTCAGTTCCCCGGCTGCGACCCGGCGGGCGAGAGCTGCGTCGATGGCGCGGTTCTCGGCACTCTGCTCCCGGGACTGCTGCTTGATGCGGCGCAGTTCCCCCTCGGTCGGTTCGACCTCGCGCGCTTCGACGGGTTCGCCCTCGATCCTGGCGATGTTGACGGCTGCGAGGATATCGCCGAGGCCCCGTACTCCGGCACCGAGATACGGTGTCGTCCCCGTTTCGTCGACGAGTTCGACAGGGACGTCCTCGAGGTCCTCGATAATACGGGCACCGACGAGGCGGGCCCCGTCGCCGATGCGAACGAGCGGCTCCGGCGCGTCGGCGACCTCCTCGCGGACCACTTCGGCCACGCGCTCCGGCGGGACCCGAAACACCGCAACGATCATATCGTCGACGAGCACCGCGATGCCGGGCTGGTCGCCGGGGTCGATGCCGACGACGGTCCGACCGTCCTCGCCCCTGAGCAGCGCCAGCGCCTCCTCGACTGCGCTCCGTGCGCCGCCCGGCCTGGCGGTCACGCGCGGTATCGTCTCCCGGGTGTCGACGGTATCGTCCGCGCCGGTCACCAGCACGTCCGCCCCCGCCGGCAGTTCTTCCTCCGGTTCGACGGTGGTAAACGGGACGCCGCGGTCGCGCAGTTCGCCGACGACGTCGTGGTACACCTCGAAGTCCTCCGTCGCGACGACGATCACACCCGACTCTGCGCTCTCGGCGTACTTAAGCGAGGGTGCACGACGCACGCTCTCCGGACACGGTCGCCGGTCGTCCGGAAACGAGATGCGCGGAACACGGGGTCATCTCGACCTGGTCCACCTGGAACAGGTCCCGCGGACGGCATGCAAGTTCGGGGTCGGCGACGCCGATCGACCCGAGCAGTCCCATCCCTACCGCAAAGAGGAAGACGACGGCGGCAGATCTGAGACTCGAGACCAGCTGTGACCTTGATTGTATGAGTGGGAGTATTTTCCGGCGGCTTTTCACCCGACTCCTGTCTCACGTGTCCGGCACTGTTTCTGGCCGTGAAACAGTGGGGGGCGTATTTACCTCCCGCAAACCGTAGCCGCAGGTGGCGGTACCCGTTGCCGCCCGCCCACTCCCCCAGGTCGGTCTCTCCGTGGTAGCTCCCACCGCCTTTTTGCTGCTTCCCGACCGGTTCTGGCCGGCACAGCTGTCACAGGTGATACTGTCGGCTGTAACGAGGGTGTCGTAGAACTCTTTACAAAGTGGTTTTTCAGCGTCGAACTGGTGTGGACGGACGACGTTCCGGACGGCTGTCTCTCGTCCGGAAACTCTCGGACCCTTTTAACCCTGTTCGTCGAGACGGTTCACACATGAGCACAACAGAGGACACCTCGAACACAGAGAACCCGGAGTTCGACGGTCATCCGACGGCCGACGGTGGACTCCCGGAAGTCGTCGACTGGGTCGCTGGAGCGATCATCGCACTCGCCGGACTCCTCTCACTGACCGGCGGAAGCGCTCTCCTGACACTCGTAGATAGAGAGGCACTCGCCGAGGGCATCGAAAGTGGCACTGTCACGGTTACCGTTCTCGACACGGAACTCACGGAGCCGGAAACGCTCGACGTGGCCGAAGCTGTCGTCTCCTGGGCCGGCGCTGGCCTGCTGGTGACGGGCCTCGCGATGGTCCTGTTTGCCGTCGGATACGTCTTCCTCAGACGCCGTGCGCGAAAGCGCGCCGGACCGGACGACTCGCTCCGCTCTTACGGCGCACACGCCGTTCTCGGCGCGCTCGCTTCCGTCGTCTTCTCCTTCCTGCCGTTCTCACCCGCTTTCGGCGGTGCCCTGGCCGGCTACCTCGAGCGCGGCGAATCCGACCGGACGGCCAGCGTCGGTGCCCTCTCCGGATTCCTCGCTGTGGCGCCGCTACTGGTGCTCCTGGTTTTCGTCCTGGGCGGCCTGGTCACGGGCATGCGCGCCATTGGCCAGGGTGAACTGGCAGCGGTCACAAGCCTCGTTTTGCTCTTCGCGACCGTGTTTGCCGCACTGATCAGTTCCGGCCTCGGTGCGCTCGGCGGCTACCTCGGTGGCAGGTTCGCCGAAAGCTAGCCCGCGCCGAACCGACGTTTCTCGCGCCCTGTTGGCTCCCTCTTCGAGCGATTCGCTACTGCGCTGACAGAGCCATCACGGCGCGTCCCCAGCTCTCGCTTCCGCGGTCGGCCCCAGCCACGATAGTCCATACTGCCGGCTGTACCATTTGGGGAGTATTCGCCACTCGGGGTGGCGGATATCGTCACGCACGTACAGCCGGCAGTATCAGCAGTCTTAACTCCGTTCTCGACGGACCCGGGAGTATGGAACTGACGTCACCGGGGACGGTGGTTGGCGTCGTCGGCGGCGGCCAGCTCGGGCGGATGCTCGGCGAGGCGGCCGCCCCGCTGGGTATCGAACTCGTAGTCTCCGACCCGACGCCCGACGCTCCTGCCGCGCCAGTTGCACGCGACCAGGTCGTCGGCGCGTTCGACGACGAGGCGACGATCCGCGAACTCGGCGAGCGGGCCGACTACCTCACCTTCGAGATCGAACTGGCCGACCCGGATGTCCTCGAGCGCGTGAGCGAGGCGACGGGGACGCCGGTCCATCCCAGTCCGGGGACACTCCGGACGATCCAGGACAAACTCGTCCAGAAGCGCCGACTCCGCGACGCCGGTATCCCGGTCCCGGCCTTCCGCGGGGTGGACTCGGCTGGCGAACTGCGCGACGCGCTCGGGGAACTCGGCTACCCCGCGATGCTCAAGGCCCGCGAGGGCGGCTACGATGGTCGGGGGAACGTCCCTGTCGAGTCATCCGACGGTGTCGAGGCAGCTTTCGACGCTATCGACGGGCCGGCCATGGTCGAGGAGTTCGTCGACTACGAGCGCGAACTGGCCGTGATGGGCTGTCGGGGTGAGGGTGAACGCCGGACGTTCCCCGTCACCGAGACAGTCCACGAGGCCGAGATTCTCCGCGAGACTGTGAGCCCAGCCCGCGCCGACGGGGCGGTACGCGAGCGGGCACAAACGGTCGCACGCGACGTTCTCGACGTCATGGAGGGGCGGGGTGTGTTCGGAATCGAACTGTTCGAGACCGCCGATGGCCGCGTGCTGCTCAACGAGATCGCCCCGCGGCCCCACAACTCCGGCCACTGGACTATCGAGGGGTGTCACACCTCGCAGTTCGAGCAGCATCTCCGCGCCGTCACGGGTCGCCCGCTGGGGACGACCGACCGCCGGTGTCCCACGGCGAGTGCGAACATCCTCGGTGACGGCGAGACGCGCCGCGAGGCCCGGCTACGGGGTGTCGAACGCGCCCTCGCGACGGCGCGTGTCGCGGTTCACTGGTACGGCAAGCGCGAGGTGTACCCGCTCCGGAAGATGGGCCATCTCACGCTGCCCGGCGACGGCCCGCCGTTGGACCTGCTCGCCACCCTCCGGGACGTTCGTGAGCCCCTCTCATTTGCCGATCCGCCGTCTTGAGGCGCCGTTTCCCGGGTCCCGGATCGGAGAAAAGGCTTTGACGCGGCCGACCCAGGGAGACTGGTATGGACGACGGCAGTCTGCCGGGCGAGGACGGACTCGTGCAGGTACTCGACGTTGACGGCACTGTCCGGGCCGGCGCAACGGTACCCGACATTCCCGACGAGCAACTGGTGACCATCTACGAGGATATGCGCTTTGCCAGGCACCTCGACGAACGGGCGACGACGCTACACAGGCAGGGGCGGATAGGGACGTATCCGCCGCTTGCCGGCCAGGAGGCCGCACAGGTCGCCTCCACGCACGCGCTGGCCGACGACGACTGGCTCTGCTACCAGTACCGCGAACACGGCGCGGTCATCGCCCGCGAGTTCTCCCACGAGTATCTGCTCTACTGGATGGGCCACGAAATCGGGAACGAGTGGCTCGGTGACCGCCACATCTTCCCCCTGAACATCTCCATCGCCAGCCAGATCCCCCACGCGACCGGGATGGCCTGGGCCGCCTCGCTGCGCGGCGACGACGCCGCTGTCGTCTGTCACTTCGGCGATGGTGCGACCTCCGAGGGCGACTTCCACGAGGGGCTGAACTTCGCCGGGGTGTTCGACGTCCCCGCCATCTTCTTTTGCAACAACAACCAGTACGCCATCTCCATCGGCCGGGAGCGACAGACGGCAAGCGCCACCGTCGCGGCGAAAGCCGGAGCCTACGGCTTCCGCGGCGTGCGCGTCGACGGGATGGACCCGCTTGCGGTGTATGCGGTCACGGAGGCAGCACGCGAGCGGGCGACGGCCCCGGACCCGGAACCACCGGATCCAACCGTCGGTCGCGCCGCCCGGCCGACGCTTGTCGAGGCCGTGATGTACCGTCTGGGGGCCCACACCACTGTCGACGATCCGGGCGCGTACCGCGACGAGGCCGAGGTCGAGCGCTGGCGGGCCTACGACCCGCTCGACCGGATGGAGTCGTTCCTCCGGGAGCGGGGACTGCTCGACGACGAGCGTCTCTCGGCGATGGACACCCGTATCGAGGAGAACGTGGCGACGCTTATCGACGAGGCCGAGTCGTACGAACCCGACCCGGTCCAGATGTTCGCCAACGCCTACGCCGACCAGCCACCCAGACTCCGCGAGCAGCAGGCGGCCTTCGAGGCGCTCCGCGAGCGACACGGGGACGACGCCCTCCTCGACGACGAATGAGGGGGCTCTCACGACGGGGGTCGTGACTCTCCTGGCTCTTTGCACTCCTCGTGTGGTGATCGGTTTCGGCGACCGTGCTGCAGATACGACGCACGCTCACTCCGTGCGGGTCAGCCCACATCTACCGCCGAGACCCCGGAGACGAACTGCGAACCGGCGTCATACTGGTTGTTGCGGTTATTTTCGTGCCCCGGTTGCGTATTTCGGTGTCTCATAGTGATTAGTGCGAGTCGTTACCGGTCTCTCACCACCCCGGGGTGGTGAAGAACCGGTAAACAGTCGCACTAATCACTATCAGACCGTCAAGCCCGGGTTTTGTCCCGCTACGGCGGTACAGAGTCCCAACAGCCACCACCGGTCGGGGCGGTCTACTCACGTCGGTCGGGCACTGTGATCCGGACGGTAGTGCCCGGCCCTGTCTCGAAGGACAGTTGCCCGTTGAACTTGTCCACACTCCACCTGAGTTGCCACAGGCCGAGGCCTGTCCCGTGCTGGAGCGTCGTCTCGGTCCCGGCTTCGATCGGCACGAGCGCCTCCTCCGGAATCCCGGGCCCGTCGTCCGCAATCGTGATTACGCACTCGTTCGGACGGGACTCTATCCCGACGGTTACCGCCGACGCTGCGTGCTCGAGGGCGTTCTCGAGCGCGCTTTCGACCGCGATTGTGACTGTCTTTTCGTGCGTCCGAATGTGTGGCTCTCCCGAAAACTCGGTCGTCACTGCCACGTTGTTGCGCACTGGTTCCATCGCCTCGACAGTCTCACGCAGGGCCTCGGCAATGTTGACTTCCGTCAGTGTCCCCTCCTTCGACATGATCCGGTCGATTTCCCGCGCGCGCCTCCCGGTCGCGGCCAGTTCGTCAACCGCGTCGACGATCCGGGTGGCGTGGTCGTCCCCTGTTCGGTCCGCCAGTTCCTCGGCGTGGCTTCTGATCACGTCGAGTCGGTTCCGAAGATTGTGGCGTAGAATCCGGTTGAATACTTCCAGGCGCTGTTCGCGGCGCTTGCGCTCGGTGACGTCCCGCTGGACCGCGATGGTTCGTTGCTCGCCGCCGATGACGGCCGGGGCGACCTTGACCTCGAGCCAGATTCGTTCGCCGGACCGGTTTTCGCCCTGCCACTCCAGTATCTCCGGCTGGCCGGTCTCTGCGACTCGCTGGTGGACCTCGCGGCCCCGCCGCTCGGTGTACCCCTCCTCGGTGATACTGAGCCCGGAGACGCCCCGCCCGCGAAGTTCGCTGACGCTCTCGTGGTCGAACATCTCCAGATAGGCCTCGTTGACATCGAGATACTCCAACGTATCCGGGTCGAACACTGCTATCGCGTCCTGGACGCCGTTGAAGATCTGCTCGTACTCCTGCTCGCGGCGCTTGCGCTCTGTGACGTCACGGTCGATGGCGACGTAGCGCAGTTCGCCGCCGATTTCCGCAGTCGTGCCCGTCACCTCGAGTTGCCGGATCTCACCGTCGGCTGTCTCGACGGCCCACTCGGTCCGTTTCGGTTCACCCGTTTCGACTACCTCCCGGATGAATTCCCTGGCTTTCTCACCCGTATAGCCCCGCCCGCTCGGGGTGTACTCCATGACGCCGCTCTCGATAATCTCGTCGCGGTCACGGTCCAGCAGGTCACAGAACGCATCGTTGACATCGAGTAGCTCCCCAGTTTCCGGGTCGTGAACCGTAATAACCTCGTTGACGCCGTTGAAGATCTGTTCGTACTCGCGCTCGCGGCGCTTGCGCTCGGTGATGTCCTCGACGCTCGCGAGGACCCGCCTAGCGCCGCCGAGTTCGACGACCCGCAGGCTGACTTCGACCGGGAACGTCTCCCCGTTGCGGCGCTGATTGCGCCACTCGAAGCGCTGTGGCCCCTCGGTGCGGGCCTGCTGGATCATCTCCTGTGCCGCGTCGGCTCCGTGGGCTGGGCCGGGGGGCGTCACGATGTCGATCGATTCGTCGACCAACTCCGAGCGGTCGTACCCGTGCATCGTACAGAACTTCTCGTTGACATCGACGATCTCCCCCGTCACCGGGTCGTGGACGACCAGCCCGTCAGGAATCCGCTCGAAGAGTGTCCGGTCGGGTTGCTCTCGCTCGGCTGGCGTCACGGTCTCCCGGGAGTGCTGGCCAGCGACGAGTCGCTTGACGACGAGTTCGTACTGCGTTGTCACGGTTGTCCGTGGAAAGATGTCTGTCGCCCCTGCCTCGATCGCGCGGGTAACGGTCTCACCGTTCTCCCTCGGGTTCGTCAGGACGACGACCGGGAGATTCCCCTCGTCTGTGAGTCGGTCGACGACAGTCGTTGGCTCCGCTATCCGGTGGTCAACGATAGCCCCATCGATATCGTCCGTCTCGCTCCGGATGACCGCCTGAGTGGCCGTGTCGACGCACTCTACGCTGACTACCTCCTCTGTCGCCTCGACGGCGTCGGCAACCCTCTTGCCGAATGACTGGTCCCCAGTAGCCACCAGTAGCTCGAGTCGCTCCGGGCGTTTGCTCATGCGAACACATTCGTCCGTACGGGATTAACACTTCGGGGGGAGTGGCTCCTCGTACCCCTGGCTGTCCGTCGTGGGTATCGTCGAAGTCCGCCCACACCGCCGTGACTGTGCCTCCCGGATTCTCCCCGCGTTCGTCGTTCGGGATGGCAATGACGAGGCGGAGGCACAACACCAGACAACCGACGCCTCCCAGGGCAACGGGCGGGACCGAACCACGACCGTTCTCCTCAGCGTATTCGAGGCGGAGCCTCCGGCCTCAAGGAGCGAGCGGAACGAGCGAGTAGGCCGGAGAGGAAGCCGCCGAAAACGGCTGTACGGTCGTTGCCGTCGAGGAGTTGACTGGCATCCGTGACCGACGTTCTGGCGCGTCGTGGGGCCACAAGTGGGCCTTCGAGTGTCTGAACCGTGGCTACGAGACCCACGCCGACTACAACGCCGCGAGTATGACTCTCCTGCCGGGGATTCCGGCCAGAGCGGGCGTCCACGCGAAAGCCCCACCCTCAACGAAGCGAGGTCGGCACACCGAGCGAAGTAGCGTGGGGTAGTTTACTCGATCGTACTCGGCTTCGGCCTCACTCATGTCTTCGAACAAGGGATTATCTGAGTTATAGATATGCCACGGTTCGCCGGCGGGTCGACCGCTCAGGTCCACTCGCCCAGGCCAGTCTGGACGAGTGCGGCCTCGAGGCGCTCGAACCCGCGTTCGACCTCCTCGAGGTCGACCTCCCACTCCTCGACCACGAAGCTACGAGCAGCGTCGATGTCCGGGTCGATGTCGGTGTCGACGTCGGTATCAGTGACTGCCGGGTCGAGAAACAGCGACCGGATGCGGTCCCCGTGCTCGATATGTTCCTCGCGCGCCGAGAGCACCCCCCAGAGGTCGCCGTGTTCGTGCAGCAGCGACACCGCGGTCTTCGGGCCGACCCCGTCGATCCCTTCGTTGAAGTCGGTGCCACAGAGGATCGCTGCGTCGACGAGCTGTTCCCACGTCAGATCGTGGGCCTCGAGTGTCGCCTCGAAGTCCATCAGCTCCGGGTCGCCACTCGAGGTCAACTGGCGAAGCGTCTGCGGCGCGCCAAACAGCAGCGCGTCGTAGTCCTCCGTCCCGGCGTAGTCGGCAGTCCCCGACCGGGCCATGTGCGCACACTGGGCCTCGCCCTCGGCGAGGGCATCGACGACCGGTACGTCGAGCACCCCCAGCAGTTCGCGCGTCGTCTCGACGATCGTCGGTGTCAGTCGCTGGGTCCGGGACTCGAGCCGGGCGATCGCTATCTCGTCGCCCTCGGCTCTGGCTTCCTCGAGGTCGCTCTCGTACTGCTCGCGTTGCTCGCGGCGCTTCGTTACCTCGTCGTCCTTGAGGTCGGTGACGGCACCATCGAAGACGAACACCGGGGTGAGGTCGTTCTCGAAGAACTTCGGTAGCCCCTGTACGACGCCGACGAGGTTCGCCACCTCCGTGCCGTCCGCCGTCGTGTAGACGTCGCTTCGGGTCCACTTGACCGTCGTCGTCAGGTAGCGGTAGAGCCAGTTGTGCGCGTCGACAGCCACAACCGACCCGGAGAGGTCGTCGAACGACACTGTCTCGAGCACCGCCAGCTCCCGCAGATCCGCATTGCCCATACTGGTCGTTGTGGCTTCGGGGGCTTGAAACCCTCTCTTGCCCCCGTGTCGGCGATCCCGCTGGACTGCTTCGTTCCCCGCCGGCGTCTCCTTTCGCCGCCTGTCGTACTCTCCTGTGGAGTAACGTTCAACTACGTGCCCCCGCTTACACGGGCATATGCCAGCAACTGGTGGCTCACTCGCACGGCTCAAGGACCCGGAGTACACGGGTGCGAACCGGTGTCTGCCCTGTACAGTTGTCAACACGCTCATCGCGGCTGTGCTCGCAGTTGCCGTGGGCGTCGGCATCGGGGCCGCGGTCGGCCCCGCTCCGGGGGTGGTTGCAGGCCTGGCCTTGTTCGGTGTTTCCGTCGCAGCTATCTACTTCCGTGGCTACCTGGTTCCGGGGACGCCGACCCTGACGAAGCGATACTTCCCGGCGTGGCTGCTCGCGCTGTTCGGGAAGGACGCAGCCGACGCGCGCGACCCACACGAGTCGGATGTCGACCCAGAAGCCGTGCTGAGGAGCGTCGGGGCACTCGAACTCTGCCGGGACGGGGAAGACCTCTGTCTCGTCGATGACTTCCGGGCGGAGTGGTACGAACGGATCGACGATGCGGACCGGAGCGACGCCGGTCGTGACGTACTGCTCGAGGTTCTCGACCTCGAGCAAGGCAACGTCGAGTTCCGCGAGTTCGGCGACGCGTTCCAGGCACTTGTCGACGGCGACGTCGTCGGCAAGTGGGAGTCCGAGGCTGCCTTCCTCTCCGACGTCGGTGCGGCGCGCGTGCTCGCCGAGCGCGCCGACCGCTGGGGCCAGTACACGATTCTCGAACGGAGCCAGTTGCTGAACGGGCTGCGGCTGTTCATCGACACCTGTCCGTCCTGTGGCGGCGAGCCGGAGTTTGGCACCGAGACTGTCGAGTCTTGCTGTTCGACCCACGAGGTTGCCGCCGTGGCCTGCGACGAGTGTGGTGCCCGGCTGTTCGAGTCAGCGACCTGACTTGCGTATCACGGGCTACGGCACGGCAACGACCGCCGGGGGACCGGTCCGGCGCGACCGTTCGAGACAGTGTTGCTGGTCGGTCGGCAGGTCCCGTGTCGCAAACACTGCGAGCCCTTCCTGGTACCGGTGTTCGTCACGCTGGCCTGCCGGCTCGTACCGCAGGTCCAGTTCGGCGATGCCCCGTTCCGTACCGGTCGACTGGAAGCCAGCCCGGTAGCAGGAACGGTAGGCGATCGGATTGTTGACGGCGATCCTGACAGCACGGAACTGTCTCGACAGCCGGTCGGCGGTGAAGCGCAGCAGACGCGCGCCGATCCCATCTCCCCGGCGGTCCTCGCAGACCGTGACGTAGCGCAACCGGACGACGCCCGCGTCGCTGCGGTCCGGGCTGAACGCGACTGCGCCGACGGTTTCGCCGTCCGCCCGGGCGACAGTCTTGCCCGTGTCAGACATCACGAACTTGCCGGCGTACGCGAACTCGCGGTAATCGAGTTCGAGGGTGACACCGTCGTCCGGACCGCCGAGTATCTCGAACTCCACAGTTACTCGAGGTGCGTCGTGGGTTTGTAGGCTTCGCCAGCCCGTCTCTCCGCGACGCGTCGGGCCGGCCCTGGTTTCGAGTCACGGCTGGTGGAACGGAGACCTACCCGGGTTCGTTTCTGGTCATCGCACCGCCGCTATCGACCCGGACGCATACTGCCGGCTGTCCCATTTTGCAAGAATTCGCCACCCCGGGGTCGCGAATATCTGTACGCACGTGCAGCCGGCAGTATCACCACAAGACATTCATGAGTTCCACAGGTTGTCGAACCGATGCGCCGGGGTGACATTGCGCTGTTCGACCGTGCCGCACCGGTCTACGATTACCTGCTATTCAGCGCGGACGCGGACGTGTTAGCGAGTGCGCTCGACCGGGCGGACCGCCCGATAACGCGCGTCCTCGACGTCGGGGGCGGGACGGGACGGGGTGTCCGGGCGGTCGACGCCCCGGAGCGGATCGTCCTCGATCCCTCGAAACGGATGCTGTCGAGAGCGCGTGTGCACGGCCTGGCGGCAGTTCGTGGGGACGGCTCGCGCCTTCCGGTTGCGACCGAGAGCGTCGATGCGGTGCTCGTCGTGGACGCGCTACATCACATCGTGGACCAGCGCGGTGTTTTCGAGGAGGCCCGTCGCGTGTTGCGACCGGGTGGCATCCTCGCTATCGTCGAGTTCGACCCCACAACTATCCGCGGCCGGTTGCTCGTCGCTGCCGAGCACCTCGTCGGGTTCGACTCCACGTTCCACCCGCCTGACAGACTCAGAGAAGCCATCGCGACGGCAGGCTTCGACGCCGCCGTCGTCGACCGGGGGTTTGGCTATACGGTTGTCGGGCGGACGGACTGATACTGCCGGCTGTAACATTTTGAA
>JAZKTU010000136.1:0-7501 GCA_036625385.1 Halovenus sp.
TTTGTTTGCGGGTGCGGTCGCGGTTGTCAGTACCGAACTTTGTGAGGTACTGAGTGTCGCTACACGGTCATATACTGTCGGACGGAAGTCATGATATTCTGCTCGTTCCACGTGGGGCGAGTGAAAGTATCAACAGTTCCGTCCGACAGTATACTGCCGGCTGTCCGTTCGGCAAGAGATTCGTCACCCGGGGTGGCGAATTCGTTGAAAATGGGACAGCCGGCAGTATCAGGGGTAGGTCGTTCCAGGGTCGCGGTCGTCGACGTTGCGACGGATCGCCGTCTCGAACATGAGCCCGTTGAGTTGCTCGCGCGTATCGAAGTACCAGAACTCGGTCCCGGCGAAGACGCCGCTCTGGGCGACTTCGACGCCTGCATCTTTCAGGTCCGCGACGACCTCGTATGTCTCATCCTCGTCCCAGGAAAAGTACGCGACGTGGTGTGGTCCTGGGCCCTGGGACTCCAGGTGATCCCGGTAGACGCTCGGTCCCCAGAGCGGTTCTGAGAGGTCGATCATCACGTCCCCCACATCGGCGAGGGCGTGTCTGAACGCGAACTCGACCGATTCGCCGTAATAGCTCGTATCGGACAGTGTCGGTGGTTCGGGTTCGAGCACTTCCCAGGGTTCGACGCCAAAGAGCCGTATCAGCTCGTCCATGGCCTCCTCCAGGTCGTCGACGACAAACGCGACCTGGTCGATACCTGGGAGATTGATCACCGGCTGATCGCTTGCTGTCGTCATACACCGTTGATCCTCGCGGCAGCTACAAAAGTGCCAGGGTCGGCGTGGGACACAAGAATTATTCCGGTACCGCTACACCGGTCGGCATGGACCTCGAGGAGCAAGTCAGGCGGCTCGTGGCCGAGAGAGCGATCCGTGACCTGAAACACGCGTACTGCTACCGGCTCGACGACCGGGACTGGGAGGGAGTAGTGGACCTGTTTACGCCGGACGCCAGTCTGGACTACGGCGGCCTCGGCTCGTACGACGGTCGGGACGGCGTCCGGGCCTTCACCGAGGAGTTCGTCGCAGAGAACCTCGAGGCGACTGCCCACGCCGTCCAGAACGGAGTGGTGAACGTCGATGGGGACCAGGCGACCGGTCGGTGGTACGTCATCTCGTTCATCACGCTTGCCGATGGCACCTCCGGGATCCGGATGGGCGAGTACGACGAGCGATACCGGCGTCGCGACGACGGCGAGTGGCGGATCGCCTCCCTCCGGTTGCGGTTTCGCTACTCGGCAGATTACGACGACGGCTGGCCGGACCTCCGTACACATACGAGGTCCTGATAACACGCTCGCCGTCTCTGCGCTCGATACCCGGCAGCATCAGTCCCGCCCGATAGCGGTGAGGACGCGGCCGTGACTCTGCGTGTATATCTCCACGCGGTTGTCCCACGGGTCGGCACAGTAGGTTAGCCGCGGCCCGCCCTCGACCCGCTCGCGGATCGGCGAGAGGTGACGACCCCCTTCTCTGTCGATTCGCTCGGCGAGTTCCTCGATATCCGGATCGACCACACCCACGTGGTTGAAGCCGGTGGCGCGGATGGACGACGGCCCCTCCGGGGAGTTGGCGAACCCGAACAGCTCGAAGCCGACGTCGTTGGTGGTCGTCATGTGTGCAATGGTCACCCGGTCGAACTCCAGGTCGAGGACCGTGCTGACGTATCCCCACTCTTCGTCGCCGCGCTCGACCGTGTAGGGCGCGGACAACTCCTCGAAGCCGAGTACGTCACCGTACCATTCGAGGGCATTCTGGACGTCCCGCACCGTCAGCCCGACGTGGGAGATGGGCCTGGCGTACGTGCTTTCGCTCATGTGATGCCATCTGGGACGGGGCAGAGGTATCAATCTTGCGCCAGTGTGTGGTACGGATTGCCATGACTATGTTCGCCAGTGCCGCCCGAGTATCGGCGTCTAGCGTCTGGTACAGCCGCCGGTATCAGAGGGTCGTCCCCCCGTCGACTGGCAGGACTTGCCCGGTGACGTAACTCGATGCGTCCGACGCGAGGAAGATGGCCGGGCCCTTTATTTCGTCCAGTTCTGCGGCCCGTCCCATCGGTGTCTCATCGAGGAACGCCTCCTCCGCCTCCCCTTCCATCCACTCGGTCATTCGCGTCGGAAACATCCCCGGGACGAGAGCGTTGACGCGGACGCCGTCCGGCGCCCACTTCGTTGCGAGGTCGCGGGTGAAACTGATCAGCCCGCCCTTGCTGGTGTTGTAACCGATCGCGTTCTGGATCGTCGGATCGAGGCCGCGGAGGCCGCCGACGGAGGAGATGTTGATGATCGACCCCGAGCCGCGTTCGACCATCCTCTCCCCCACGATTCGCGTGACGATGAACGTCCCCGTCAGGTTCACCTCCAGGACGTCTCTCCACTTCTCCATGGGCATCTCGAGGACCGGCGCACCCCACGTGATACCGGCGTTGTTGACCAGGACGTCGATCTCTCCCCACTCCTGGTTGATCCGGTCGACGACCTCTCGCATCCCCTCCTCGTCGAGGATGTCACACGACTCGGCTATCGTCGGAATTCCTCCGTCGGAGAGGTCTGACTCGGCCTCTCTGAGCCACTCCTCGCGCCGTGCAACGATGGCCACCTTTGCACCGGCTTGCCCCAGGCCCTCCGCCATGGTCTTGCCGAGGCCCCGCGAGCCACCGGTGATCAGTGCAACCGTGTCCGAACAGTCGAATCGCTCGAAGTCTTCAGATTCCATCGGTATCTACGGTATGACCTGCAGCCCCGGGGAAAAATATCTTCGGCTGACGGCACAGCCAGACGTTACCTGTCGGCCAGGATGGTGAACGAACCTTCCTGGACGAGGTCCTCGTCCTGATTGTATATTTCGACGCCGTAGGTGACTATCCCTTCGTCATCCCGGCCGATGTCTTTCAGCTCGTCGACGAAGATGCGTGCATGGATGGTGTCCCCGATGAGAACCGGCGCCTCCCAGTCCCACTCGAGGTTCAAGATCGCCCGACCGATACCCTCGGTGATCCCGAGGCGGTCGACGAATCCGAACATGACCATGATTCCGAGATAGCCCGGCGGGGACCGCTTCCCGAACGTGCTTTCCCGTTCGGCGAACTCTTTGTTCGAGTGGACCGGGTTGTAGTCGCCGGAGATTGCAAGCGTCATGACATTATCTGTCTCGGTGATCGTCCGGCCGGGCGACCACCACTCCTGTCCTTCTTCCAGTTCGTCGAACGGAATCCCGCGATACTTTGGTGGCATAGCTGTGTACCCTCGGTCGTGAGGAGCACTGGCAGGGCAATAAAACTACGGTCGCGCCCCCGGGAGCGGATTCGGCTGTCTTCGCCAGGTCAGCGGAACGTGTCGGCCAGCCGCCCAGGCCGGAACAGGTCCAGCTCGCTCACCGTCGAGACGTCGAGCGAGGCGGCGAAGGCGATTGCCTCGGCGAGTTCTTCCGGTTCCGACGCCTCCCCGGGGCCGTACCGCTCCTCCTGTGGCGTGCCCGTATCGTCGCCACCGAGCCCCGTCCGTGTCTCCGCCGGATTGACGACGGTCACCGCGACCCCGTCGTCACCGACCATCGAGTCGACGCTCCTGGCGAACATCTGGACCCAGGCTTTGCTGGCAGCGTAGACCGGTGTGTACGGCGCCGGATACTTCCCGGTGAAACTGCCAACGAACACGAGCGTCCCGTCGGTTTCCTGGAGATGTGGCAGTGCCTCCCGGGTCGCGAAGAACACGCCGTCGGCATTCGTCTCCATGATCGCCCGGTAGGACTCCGTGGGCATCTCCTCGATCGGTTTGGTCATGTCGGCGACGATCCCCGCGTTGTTCACCAGCACGTCGAGCCGGCCGAATTCGTCGACGGTCCGCCCGACCATGTTCTCGACGTCGCCCTCTTTACGGATGTTCGTCCGTACGGGGTGCGCCTCGACGCCGTACTCGGACTCGAGTCGGTCGCCGACCGCCTCGAGGCGCTCCTGGCGCCGTGCGGCGAGAGTGACGTTCGCACCGCGAGATGCGAGGGCGTGTGCCGTTGCTCGGCCGATGCCGGAACTCGCGCCGGTGATGATCGCGACCTCTCCGTCCAGCGACTGTGACGATGTCATAGATGAACGTGTACGCCGAACTGTATTAAAACCGTCTCGTGGCGTCTATGCGTGAGGCCAGCTCTCGCGAGCCTCCGGACGGTAGTTATTTTAGAATCCCGGTGAGAGGTACACGTATGCCACTCGAGAACGGACTCACAGACCGGGAGGACCACAAACCAACGACTCGGGACGCCCGTTGCCTCGAGGCGGTGGAGCACCGATGACTGTTCTCGACCTCTACGACGACGGGACAGTCGGGGCAGTGCGAGACCAGCTTGTTTCCGCCGCCAACCACGAGCTGTACGAGTCGTACTTCGCCGAGGCTGGCATCGATCCCGACGACGTCGACTCGTGGGCTGACTTCCGGGAACTGCCGTTCACGAGTGTCGACGACCTGTTGTCAGACGTCGAGGAACATCCCCCGGAGGGATCCCTGTTCGAGGAGGGATCATTGATCTCGTTCACCCCTGCGAAAGCGGGGGAACTCCCCGTGTACGAGACGCCAGCCGACATCGAGCGATACGAGGAGATACACCGGACGCTCTACGAGCGGATCGGTCTCGAACCGGGGATGCGTGGCATCATGACCCATTCGTATCACCACTTCGGCACCGGCTATATTACTCACCGTCAACTCGAGGCGTTCGGCATCGAGATGTACCCCGCCGGACCGGGTAACGCCGAGCGGACGGCAGACATCATCCAGGAGTTCGACATCGACGTCTTCGTCGGTAACCCGAGCTTCGCGCTGGAGGTTGCGGACCACGGCGCCGACGCCATCGACGTCGTCATCGGTGGCGGCGAACCCTTCACGAGTATCCCGGGACAGCGCGAGGCGGTCCACGAGGCGTTTGGCGGGCTGGATTGCGCAGTCGACAACTTTGGCCTGCGCCAGGCGACGCCGGTCGCGATCGAGTGTGCTGCCGAGGCTGGTCTGCACGTCGCCGAAGCGAGCGTGATCGTCGAGATTATCGACCCCGACACGGGCGAGGTACTGGACCCGGGTGAGCGCGGCGAGGTCGTGCTGACCCACGTCGGGAAGGAGGCGATGCCGCTCGTTCGCTACAGGACTGGCGACCTGAGCGTGCTCGAAGGCGGCGACTGCTCGTACTGCGATGCGACCGTGACGATGCCAAAGGGCGTGTTCGGGCGGACCGACGAGCGCCTGAAAGTCAAGGGTGTCAAGATGTATCCGGAGGGGGTTGTACTCGTCCTTGCCGGATTCCCCGGCCTGACCGGCGAGCACCAGATTCGCGTCTCGCGACCGGACAACACCGACAAACTGACAGTAATCGTCGAGGGGACCGCAGACGAGGACGAGCTGCGAGGGCAACTGACGGAGCAACTACAGATAACTCCCGACGAAATACGCTTCGTCGACGAACTCGGTGACGTGCCCACTGTCGTCGACGAGCGACACTAATAGTGGTTTCCACTCGGACGTGACTTCGTTACACGCCACGATACAATCTCCGGGAGTGCAGGCCGCGATGCTTGCATTCTGTGAGAGCAGATCTTAACTGAATCACGTCTGAGTGGATTGTTGCGATTATGTTCGCGACGGGTTGCGTATTTCAGACCGTGAAACCCGCGTTTTGTCCCGCTACGGCGGTACAGAATCCCAACAGCCATTATAACACGCCGCCGGTCGGGGCCCCTCGGTTTCGACAGACGATGCGACATCGGGAGGCGTCCGTCCGGGACTGCCGATCAATCTGAATGTGATACCTCCCGATCCAGTGGGTCCCTGTGCGTGGTCCTGTAGACGGGCGATACTGGCGGAGAGAGCAAGCGTGAACCACCGGTCGGTTGTGACGTCGATGGCGCCGGCGCGAACGTCAGTGCGGTGCATACCGGTCCGGTGGCTGTTCGCCACGATCCCTCGACTGGACGGTATGTCGACGACGGGTGAATCGTTTGCTGTTGGGCGAAAACCGGTTATCTCCCGAGGTATGCGTCCTGAATGTAGTCATCCGACTGAAAGATATCCGGCGCCCCGTCGCGGACGATCTCTCCGTTCTCGAGCAGATAGATGTGGTTGGCGTGTGTCATAGCGAACCTGACGTTCTGCTCGAAAAGAAGGACAGTGACGCCGGATTCGAGGATTTCCGTGATCGCGTCGGAGATATCCTCGACGATGACGGGGGCGAGTCCGAGCGTCGGTTCGTCGAGGACGAGCAAGTCGGGCCCTCCCATGAGTGCCCGGCCGATGGCCAACATCTGCTGCTCCCCGCCACTCAGCGTATTCGCATACTGCTCCGACCGGTCCTCTAACCGAGGGAACAGATTGTATACGTCCCGTAGACGCTCGTCCCGCTTGTCGTAACTTCGGTACGCTCCCATCGACAAATTCTCTTCGACTGACATGTAGCCAAACAGATCCCGCTTTTCGGTGCAGTAGATCAGACCGTCGCCGACGTTTTGATCGACCGAGTTCTCTCGAACCTCTTTGCCGCGGTAGCGTACTGTCCCCTCGTAGTCGAGAAAGCCCGCGATCGTGTCAGCCAGCGTTGTCTTGCCAGCACCGTTGGGCCCGATGACCGAGACGAGGTCGCCCTGTTCGATCGAGAGCGAGACCCCACGGAGCGCTTGCACTTTCCCATAGGTAACCCGGAGGTCCTCGATGTCGAGTATCGGTTCCGACTCCGCCTCGTTCGTCTCGGCGGAAGAACGACTCGTCATACCGACTCACTCCCCAGGTAGGCCTCCCGGACGGTCGGGTCGGTCTTGATCTCCTCGGGCGTGCCCTCCGCAATCATCGCCCCCCACTGAATGACAATACCCCTGTCGATCAGGTCGAGTAGGCCGCGCATATTGTGGTCGACGACGACCAGTGTCCGACCCTCCTCGCGGAGCTCCTTCAGGAGTGTCGCAACCTCCTCGACTTCGCGGCGTGCGAGGCCAGCGAACGGTTCGTCGATCAGCAGCAGCGATGGGTCCGTGGCGAGCGCCCTGGCCAGTTCGAGGCGCAACAGTGACGCGTGGGGGAGTTCGTCCGGCCTCTGGTCCTCGTACTCGCCGAGACCGACGCGCTCGCAGATCGCCGAAGCGTTCCGGGTCGTCGCTCCGAACAGACCCGTCGGCCGGATCTTGTCCTTGATCAGCGCCAGTTCGACGTTCCCCCGAACGGTCCGGTCGTAGAATGGACGGAACTCCTGGAACGTGCGGGCCATTCCCCGCTTGACCATCACGTGTGTGGCTTTCCCGGTGACGTCGTTGCCATCGAAATACACGGTCCCCGACGTCGGTTTGTACGTGCCGCTGATGCAGTTGAAGGTCGTGGACTTGCCGGCTCCGTTCGGGCCAATAAAGCCCAGGATCTCTCCTTCTTTGACCGCGAACGAGAGACCATCCACGGCAGTTAGCCCGCCGAATTGTTTAGTCAGGTCGTCCACGACGAGCAGTCCGTCAGTCGCCTCCGGACGGGCGTCG
>JAZKTU010000137.1:0-7492 GCA_036625385.1 Halovenus sp.
GCCCAGCGGCCGCTGCTCGCCACGGGCCCGCAGTATCTCATCGGCGGTCCGGTCGGGGTCGTTCTCCGCCTCTTGCTCGGCCTCGTAGCGGGTCTGGGCCGTCTCGGTCACGTCCGTCGAGACGGCGTTCATCCGGATGCCGTGTTCGGCCAGTTCCTGTGCCATCCGCCAGGTCAGCCCGTTGATGGACGTCTTCGAGATGCCGTACAGCCCGAACGGGCCCGTCCGGCGGTCGCCCGCCTGGCTGGTGTGGTTGACGATACAGCCCTCGACGCCCTCGTCGATCATGTGCCGTGCGACCCGCTTCGCGGCGTAATATTGTGCGCGGACGTTGACAGCCATCGTGTGGTCCCACTGCTCGACGTCGGAGTCCACCAGTGACTCCTCCTCGGGCCAGACGGCGGCGTTGTTGACCAGCAGGTCGATCTGCCCGAACTCGTCGATAGTCCGGTCGACGAGTGCGTCGATATCCTCGGTCGACCCGACGTCTGCGGAGATACCGGCGACGCGGCCCGCGCCCCGTTCGTTCAGCTCTGCAGCGACGGATTCGACTGCCGAGTCCGACCGGGAGTTCACGACGACGTTGGCGTCGGCGTCAGCCAGTCCGGCGGCGATTCCCCGGCCGATTCCCTTCGTGGAACCGGTGACGACGGCGGTCTCGCCGCTGAAGTCGTACTGTATGTGTCCGACCATACCACACGTGAATACTCAGCACGGTGAAATGAAACCACCGGTAGGCCCTACGTTTATTTCCCGTGGTGTTCCATAGTGGGGTATGGCGCCAGAGATAACCAGCATCGAGTCCGTCGAGTTCGCCTATCCCATCGAAGACGTCGGGACGGACCAGCACGGGTTCAACCTCGTGTACGAACCGGGCTCAGTGACCGAGCGGAAACTGTTCGGCATCAAGATTCACACCGACGAAGGAATCACCGGAGAGTACGTCGGCGGCAACTCACCGGGCGCCGCCCAGATCAACACCTTCGCAAACTACCTCGTCGGCAAGAATCCGCTCGAGCGGGAGCGGCACTGGAGCGAGGTGAAACGGGCGTTACGCAAGTACGACCGGATGGGCATCGGCCCCATCGACATCGCCCTGTGGGACTACGCCGGCAAGAAGTACGACGCACCCATTCACGAACTGCTCGGGACGTACCGGACGCGGTTCCCCGCCTACGCCTCCACGTATCACGGGGACGAGAACGGCGGACTCGACACGCCCGAGGCTTTCGCGGACTTCGCCGAAGAGTGCCTTTCGATGGGGTACGGGGGGTTCAAGATCCACGGCTGGGGCGGCAGCGAAGGGTCCCGCGACCTCGACCGGGAACTCGAAGCCATCCACGCCGTCGGCCAGCGGGTCGGCGACGAGATGGACCTGATGCACGACCCGGCCTGCGAACTGGAGACCTACGCCGACGCGCTGAAACTCGGCCGAGCACTCGACGAGGAGGGCTTTTTCTGGTACGAGGACCCGTACCGGGACGGCGGCATCTCCCAGCACGCACACCGCAAACTCCGTCAGGCCCTCGATACCCCTATCCTCCAGACCGAGCACGTCCGGGGGCTGGAGCCGGCGACGGACTTTGCGGCCAACGAGTCGACCGACTTCCTGCGTGCGGACCCGGAGTACGACGGCGGGATTACCGGCGCGATGAAACGGGCGAAGGTGGCGGAAGGGTTCGGACTGGACGTGGAGTTCCACGCGCCGGGGCCGGCCCAACGGCACTGCATCGCGGCGGTCCGCAACACGAACTACTACGAACTCGCGCTGGTCCACCCCGACTGCCCGAACACCCAGCCGCCGGTGTACGAGGGCGACTACTCCGACATGCTCGACACCGTCGACGACGATGGCACGGTCGAAGTGCCCGACGGACCGGGGCTTGGCGTCGAGTACGACTGGGCGTACATCGAGGACAACGCCACCGGAAGCGTCCACACCTACGACTGATATGACGTACAGAGCCGGCATCATCGGGGCTGGCGGCATCGCTGGGATGGGTATCCTCGGGATGCACGACGAGGCGGACATCGGGCAGAAGAAGGTCAGGGCCAGCCACGCCGGGGGCTACAGCGCGACCGAGGGCGTCGAACTGGTGGCCGTCGCCGACGTCGACGAGACGAAACTCGAACGCTTCGGGGAGGCCTGGGAGATTCCCCCCGACCGGCGGTACGTCGGCCACGAGTCGATGCTCGCGACAGAGGACCTCGATATCGTCTCTGTCTGTACGCCGTCGTATCTCCACGCCGACCACGTCGTCGACGCCGCCGAGTCGCCGGCCGACCCCGGGCTGATCTGGTGTGAGAAGCCGATCGCCTCGTCTGTCAGCGACGCCGAGGAGATGGTCGCCGTCTGCGAGGAGACGGACACGGAGCTGCTGGTCAACCACTCCTTTCGGTTCACGACGAAACTCCAGCGACTCAGGGACCTCATCCAGAGTGAGGACCTCCTGGGTGACGTTCACGCCGTCGCCACGCAGTTCCGAATGGAGTTGCTACGCAACTCTACCCACCTGCTGGACACGCTGGTATACTTGCTGGACGCCCGTGCAGAGCGGGTTTCGGGCTACGTAACCGGCGAGAACGAGGCCGTCGACTCGCTCGAAGCCGGGGAGCGTGTCGACGACGCCGGCGGCGGCGGGTTCGTGGTGATGGACGACGGGAGCTTCGTTACCATCGACTGCACCATCCCCCGGGAGGCCTCCTCGATGACGCTCCAGTTCATCGGCAGCCAGGGGAAGCTGTATCTCAACAACGACGACGGGGAGTGGCGGTACTGGCGACTTGAAGACGGGACGCACGTCGAGGACGACCTGCCGGGTATCGAGGGCGCCTGGACGTGGGACGAGGATTACCGCGACGCCTTCGCCAACGCCGCTGCCGACGCAGTGGCCGTCCTTGACGGGACCATCGAGAACCCGTCGACGGGCGAGGAGGCCACACGGTCGCTGGAGATCATTGTCGGCTTCTACGTCTCCCATTACACCGGTGGGCAGGTGTCGGTCCCGCTGGCACGCCCGCTACGGGGCGTGACCATCACCTCGTGGTGAGCGACGGAGGACGGCTGCGGCGTCAAACGGTCTCCGAGCAGGTGACGCCCAGTGACGATGTATCAGTTTTGGGTCTGAATCAATAAATCTGGCGGCTTCGAACCCGTGTTTCTCTGCAGTTTTGGGAATCGTATAGGTAAAATTGGGTGATATAATCAGAAACGGCCGCAAATGGAATCTGCCGTCGCCCCTGTGGGTCAACACGGCGTCCAGCGAGAACTGCCTTTCATCGATTCGAATCTCTATTTCGTCGACTGTGGGCTGATTCGGAGCCACGTCACCATCGGGTTGTAGGTCGACTTCCATCCCAACCGTGGACAGCGTTTCGAGAGCACCGGACAGCAAACTATCAAGAGATGTATTTATATTAGTAATTGATAGTACAGCCATGTGAATTGCACTCAACCGTCTCGAAATCAGAGCCCGGTCAGTCACTCGAGGGAAGCTCGACGATTAGTCTGTGTACCAGTACGCCCAGAGAATCAACACGCCCTGAAGCGGTAACCGGGCCCAGCGGGCCAGCACAGAGGGGTCGCCGCCACCGGGTGCCCCCTCGACGGTGACCATGGTGACAGCCATATACACGTTCGCGGGAAAAATCGCGACGAGCAGCGCGATTGTCGCCCAGGCGGCGTATGAACGCGTTCGTGGCATCAGCAGGCCGAGCCCGACAGCGACTTCGGCGACGCCGGACAGATACACCAGCGCAAGCGGCGCGGGCAAGATTGGCGGCACGATCTGGACATACAGGTCCGGCACAACGAAATGCAAGCCCCCAGCGACGATATACAGGAGCGCCATCACGTAGCACAGCGGCCGTTTGAACTGCCTCAAGCCAACACGCATCTATCCACTATGTACGGCGACCAGCGGAAAGCAAGTTGGGGTTGTACCACAGTGTGGGAGACTGACTCGTCACGGTCGTCGGCACAGAAGCTTTCTTCACGTCGGTCTAATTCCGGGCATGGAATACGTCACCACGGAACGGGCAGCGGTCCCGGCACTCGGGCTGGGAACCTATCGCCTGCGTGGCCAGACCTGCACCGAGACGGTCGCCCGGGCTTTGGAGATGGGGTATCGCCACATCGACACCGCCGAGTACTACGAGAACCAGGCTGCGATCGGCCAGGCACTCGCAGACACGGCTGTCAGCAGAGACGAACTGTTCATTACCACCAAGGTCTGGCGGACGAACCTCGGCTACGAGGCGACCAAACAGGTAGCCAGCGCGAGCCTTGAGAAACTCGGCCTCGAGACGATCGATCTGCTCTTGATTCACTGGCCGAGTCGATCCGTCCCGGTCGAGGAGACCATCGAGGCAATGAACGAACTCCAGGCCGCTGGAACCGTTCGGCACATCGGCGTGAGCAACTTCTCGGTGGACCAGCTTGCAAAGGCACGTGACGCCTCTGAAACGCCGATCTGTACGAACCAGGTCGAGTACAACCCCTACACTGACCAGACAGACGTACTGGAGTACTGCATCGACCACGATATCATGCTGACCGCCTACAGTCCGCTGGCGAAAGGCCGCGTCAACGATGACAATACATTGGCGACAATCGGTGACCGATACGGGAAGTCACCAGCACAGGTCGCGCTTCGCTGGCTCCTCCAGCAACAGCAAGTCGCCGCAATCCCGAAAGCATCGAGCCGCGTCCATCTGCAGGCCAATCTCTCGACCTTCGATTTCGAGTTGACCGACGATGAGATGGCACGAATCTTCGACCTACAGGGTGGAGTGATGGAACGGGTCCGGTCGATGTTAGGCCTGTAATAGACCTCGATGTTCTCTTGCAGTTGTCTCACCGTCTTACAGCGTGAGGACCTCACTGAAAGCCGGCTTCGAGAAACCCGACCGCACCACCATGGCTTAAGTACACAACCGCACTACAGCAGAGTCGAATGGGTTCGGAGCCGGAGCCGACGCGGACGTCGCTGGAAACACTCCAGGAAGCTCTCCAAACGGAGCGAGTTACCTACGTCGATACACTGAACGAAGATATCGGCGCGGTCGTCGAGAGTGCAGACCAGCTCGCCTTCGATTACGTCGTCGGTGATGTCTCCGACTGCGGAGTTTCCTCGAACGACCACGTTCACCTCGACCTGGTCCATGCGGGCTCGACGATCCACTGTGTGCTCTTCGGGTACAAACGGTCGACCATCGACACCACAATCGCGGACGGCATGCAGGTGGCTGTCAAAGGCTCGCTGTCGTACTACGAAGACGGGGGCAACGTCTCCGTCATCGTCGAGGACATCGTGGAGGTCGGAGAGGGCACGTACCAGCAGATCTACGAGCAAAACCGGCAACTGCTGGTCTCGGACGGGTTGCTCGACCCCGAGCACAAGCAGGCCCTTCCGGACTTCCCCGAGCGGGTCGGAATCGCCACGAGTGCGACAAGCGATGCTCGGCTCGATGCGATCACCAGCATTCACGAGCGGTATCCCGACGTAGATATCGTCGTCCAGAACACGAAGGTCCAGGGCGACGATGCGATGATGTCGATCATGGGCGCGATCAGCGAACTCGATGACGACCCGCTGGTCGACGTTATCGTCCTCACTCGCGGTGGCGGGTCAGACAAGCATCTCCGCGTGTTCAACGAGACGCCGCTCTGCCGTGTTATCCACAGAACCGAGACACCAGTCGTGGTTGGTGTCGGTCACGAGAACGACCAGACCCTGGCTGATGAAGTGGCCGACAGACGGGTGATGACGCCGACCGAGGTGGGACAAATCGTTCCGGAGCGGACAACGCTGGACGCGGAACTGGAAACGCTCGAAGAGCGTCTCGCCACGACATACACTGCCACTGTCGAGACGGCACTGGAGACGATGGACGACCGACTCACCCGGGCCTACAGACGAACGGTCGAGTCGGAACTGTCCGGATTCGAAACTGAGCTGGACCGCGCATACGACACGCACGTTCGCGATGAACTGACCGATATTGAGAACCGGCTACAGCAAGCACGAACCCGGTACGACCAGCGGCGGAAACGAGAACAGGAGGCCACAGCCCATCGCCGTCAGCGTCGACGGCTCCTGCTCGTTCTGGCCGGCCTGGGCTTGCTCGTCGTGGCCCTGCTCCTGTACATCCTGCTTCCACTATGAAAGACCAGACAATCGCCGACAAGACCGACCGGCTCGAACAGATCATCGAACAGCTCGAAGACGGTGACGTCTCGCTGGAACGAGCGAACGAACTCCATGCCGAGGGGACGGAATTAATTGCTGAGCTCGAGTCTGAACTGGCCGTCGGTGACGGCAAGGTTATCGACCGGTAGCGTTCGGCATCCCCGGTCGGGGAGACTGAGATAGCGTTATCGACTGTTCCATAGTTATTACCAGAATATTATCATATCTTCACCGTTTGGTCTCGAGTCTCTCAAATGCTCACAAATCGGTTCAGTGTGAAAATGTCGTTGATTTAAAAGTTCTTAATCAAAAGTTGCTAACAAATTATGAGTGATACCCAGCAGGAAGATGTGAGCGGAATCCTGAACGAGACGAGAATGACGATTCACAAACACGAAGTGGGAGCAGAGGACTTCCAAACGCTGTGTGGGTTGACGTACCACCTGGAGCACGGCCAACTCCGGATCATCCCGGTCAAGCGGGCCATCGGAGAGTTCGACGCCGACAAGTGCGGTCGGTGCTTCGAGGACGGCCGCGGCTACTAGCAGGTGGAGCGCCAACGATTCGGTGACGGCATCGCCGACCAGTAAAGCCTCACCGCCGAACCATGGAGTCGCACAACAGCGTCGGACTGGACCTGGGGGAGCACCGCCAGCGGAGGTTCACCTGATGGCTGACCGGGGAGCAATCCATGTGCTCTGTTTACTGCTCGAGAAATCAAAGTGTTCATTGGATATGATAGCGACAGGTACAGTTGATGAGTCACGTCTCAACGGCCGACCTGATCGAACGGCTTGAGCAGGAAGATACGAACTACGTCGAAGTACTTACCGAGGACTCGTTGAGCGTCGAACTCGCACAGTATCCCAATCCTGAGCCGAAAACACCTCACAAAACGGATGAACTGTACTTCATTATCTCCGGTTCTGGGATGGTTCAGGTCGGGAACGAGCGGTATGCTGTTGACGAGGGTGACGTGGTGTATGTGAAACAGGGGGTCGAACACGACTTTTTCGACATCGACGACGAAATCACGGCTCTCGTTATCTTCCCGAATTCTGCCGACTCTGTCCTCGGCCACAGCGCTTAATCCCTTCCTCGAAGGAACGCCAATACATGAACAGGCTGTGGTTGCGGATGCCGAGATTTCGCTGGTAGCCCAGCAGTCCGCTGTCGGGGTCTGCTTCGAGTTCCCGCAACATTCGTTGCATCGACACAAAAAGTGGGGCCCACTTGTGCACTTTCCAGAGGTTGTTGATCCGCATCCCGATTCGGAACACCACGAACTCGTCTTCACTGTA
>JAZKTU010000018.1:0-32234 GCA_036625385.1 Halovenus sp.
CCTCTCAATTGAGAGTACCGGAGGCAAAGTCTAGACCGCTTTGCGACGCGACCAATTCTTTGGAGTTCAACCCCACAGAACTATCGGTTCGGACACTTTCCCGGGGAAGCTTTATACCGGAGTGGCTGTTGTGAGTTACTGTATGTCAGACGACGACACGTACACGGGTTCGGATCGCGTGACTGGGATCCCCCGACGAGCGTTCCTGAAGACATCCGGCGTCGGTGCGCTCGCACTGACCGCCGGCTGTCTCGGTGACGGGGACGATAGTGGCGACGATGGTTCCGGTGATGGCTCCGGCGACGATGGTTCCGGTGATGGCTCCGGCGACGATGACTCGATGGACGACAGTAGCGACGACGGAGGGACGACGGAACCGGACATCGACGGGCCGATCACCATCGGTGCGCTGCTCCCGTTGCCCGGCCAGTTCCCGGGTGGCACTGCACAGCAACAGGCGACGGAGTTGCGGGTCAAACAAGCCAACGAGAACGGCGGATTGCTCGGCGAGGAAGTCAATCTGGTCGTCAAGGACAGCGGGCTGGACCCGTCCACTGCCCTGGACCGGTATCGCGAGTTCCAGCTGGAGGAGGAAGTCGACGCGACCTTCGGGCTCTTCGGGAGTGAACCGGGGCTGCGGGTCGCCGAGGCCGTGTCCGACTTCGAGAACATCCTGGTGCTCGGCGGGGTCTCGACGACCGACGTCGAGGGGCTGATCAACGACGACTACGAGAGTTACAAGTACGTTTTCCGGGCGATGAACAACGGCACCGACTTCGGAAACAATCTCGCCCGGGTTGCCCAGGAAAAGTGGGCTGACTGGGGGTTCGACCGGATCGGCGTCGCGGTCGAGGACATCACTGGCTGGCGGTCGGAGATACAGCCGATCGCTGTCGAAGGGATTCCGGACGACATCGAGGTCGCGTTCACGGAGGTGTTCTCGTCGGATACGACCGACTTCAGTCCCATCCTCGACCGGGGCGAAAGCGAGGACATCGACTTTCTCTACACGTTCACGGCACACGGCGGTTCCGCGATCAACGTGCAGTGGGCGCGTCGACAGCCGGACTTCGCCGCTGGCGGGGCGGACGTCTTCTCCAGCATGCCAACTCACTGGGAGAACACGGACGGACTCATCGAGCACGTCTGGACGTACGTGCCGGGCTCCGGTCCAGGGTTCGAGTGGAACGACCAGACACACTTTTTCATCGACTCACACACCGAGGAGTACGGCGGCCCGCCGCCCCACTCGCAGGCGTACACCCAGTACGACGCCGTGGACAGCTGGATGCGGGCGGTCGAGGCTGCGGGCACCCTCGACGAGGACACGGTCGTCGAGTTCATGGAACAGGAACTCGAGTTCGAGGCGACGACGGGATACATCGACTACGCCGAACGCGACGACGAGTTCCCACACCGGCCAAAGTTCGGGGAGGATGGCGTCATGTCGCCGGTCATCCAGTGGCAGGAAGTCGAGGGCGAAGGCCAGCAGGTCGGTCTCTGGCCCGACAGGGTCGACAAAGGCGACTACATCGTCCCGCCGTGGATTGAGTAGACCAGCAGGCTCCTCCTCGCTCGAGTGCGGATACCGCCCGTCACCGTCGTGTTCACCTGGGTCCCGGCGCGTCGCCACCGAAACACTTTATCGCTTCTTGGACACATAGACAGTCGTATGCACTGTATTGTACGGTACTGTCGTCGGTCGACTGGAACGAGCGCGTATCGACTCCGGCCCGCAGTGACAGGGGAGAACGATGAGCAGTGACCTCGAAGCGACGGGGGCGGACTGCGACACGCTCACCGTCTCGGTCGACGACCCGGCACCCCACGCGGTGACGATAACGCTCGACCGGCCCGACGCCAGAAACGCGATGAGCCAGCAACTCAGACGGGAGTTCAAGCGGGTACTCGACGAGGTCGAGAAGTCGACAGCCAGGGTCGTCGTCGTCACCGGTTCGGAGGAATCACGGGCGTTTGCCTCCGGGGCGGATCTGACGGAGGTGTCCGAGCGGAGTTCGCTCGAACAGCGGGAGTTGAGCAAACGACCACGGGTGTACGAGGCGCTCGCCAGTCTCAACCAGCCAGTCATCGCCCGCATCAACGGGCTCGCGCTCGGCGGCGGTTGCGAACTCGCCCTGGCCTGTGATATCCGGTACGCCGACACCAACTCGCGGTTCGGCTTTCCGGAGGTTTCGCTCGGGCTCATCCCGGGCGGCGGTGGCACACAGCGCCTCGCTCGACTCGTCGGCGAGGGACAGGCGATGCGCCTGATTCTCACCGGCGAACTGCTCGACGCGGCCTCCGCCGAGGACCTCGGGATCGTCGAAGGTGTCTACGAACCGGCGGACCTGGACGAACAGGTCGAGGAGCTCGCCACGACGGTTGCGGGACACAGTCCGGTTGCGCTCGAGTTCGCAAAGCGGGCGGTCCGGGCGAGTTCGCAACTCGGCCTCGAAGACGGGATCGACTACGAGGCCGAACTGTTCGCACAGGTGCTCGCCAGCGACGACGCCCGTGAAGGGATGGACGCCTTCCTGAACGACCGGGAACCGGAGTGGACCGGGGAGTGATCACGCCGGCGGGAAGCCGTGTCACACACGGGTTCTCCACGTCCGGCTCCGCTCCGGTGTTCGTCTGACCCACTCCTGACAGGGACGCTGGTCCGACGAGATATCGGTCTCCCACGCCGATCCGACGAGACGCTAGTTATAACACCCTTGTAGTTATCTAGCCAGTTGGAAGCTATGAGTTCGATACGCAAACTGGAACTCGAAATCGATGCGGAAACGTATCCGGCTGTCGAGCGGACGTTGATCGACGGTATCGCAGCAGGCACGTCACCGCCGACAGTCATGCAATGGACGTTCGACTCGGACCTGTTTCTCGAAGTCGGGCCCGTCGAGGACGCCTCTCTCATCGACCGCGAGCGCGCAAGTGAGGAAGGGATCAACTACGGTCGCCGGTACAACGTCAGTGGCGGCACGGGCTTCTTTCAAGGGGACAACTCACCCGTCCTCTACATGTTCTTCCCGGACCGCGGCAAACGCCAGATGACCGAGTACATCGACCTGGCAGGGGAAGCGATGGCGACTGCCCTCCGGGAATCAGGTGTCGACGACGCGGTTTACAGGGACGGTGGTGACATCGAACTGGAACCCTCGGAGCCTGGCGGCCAGTACGCGAAAGTCGGCGTCTCCGGCGCGGGCTACCAGGACGGCGTCTGGGGTGTGTTCATGAACCTCATTAACTGGACGTTCAGTCCCGACAAGTTCGCCATCATCGACGACGTCCTCCAACTCCCCAAAGAGAAATTCGAGGACAAAGAAACCGACAGCGCCGCCGGTCGGATGACCTCCCTGTCGGACGTCGCTCCCGACGTCGACGTGGCGACCGTCCTCGACGAGGCCGAGCGCCAGCTCGCAGACCTGTACGACGGCACGGTCGAAGCCGGCGAGTTGACCGGCGAGGAACAGTCGAAAATCGACGAACACCGGGAGTTTTTCAGCAGTGACGAGTGGTTCGAGCGCTACTCCACGCAGGATGTCGTGGACGCGGCGGGGCCCGACGACCGGGTCGCCGAAGTCGCGTACAAGGGACGGAAACTCATCAAGGTCAGCCTCTGTGTCTCCCCCGATGGGACGATCAAGGACGCTGTCTTCACTGGCGATATGTACCACCGTCCGTGCTTTACAGCCATCGAACACCTGACCGAGGCGGTGATCGGCGAACCGCTCGACGACGATGCGGCACTGCTCGGGGCCATCGAGGACGTCTTCGCCGACGACGACGTCGAAATCCCCTGGCTCCCCCCCGATGATTTCCTCCAGCCGCTCGTCCGTGCCCGTGACAACCTCGTCTCTCCGGACGACTTCGACCGGACGTAACCGGTGAGCCATGTACGAAGATATCAACTATTCGGTGGAAAGCGGGATAGCGACGATCGAGATCGACCGGCCGGAGGTGAAGAACGCGTTTCGTGCGGTCACCATCGGCGAACTGAACGACGCGCTCCGTCGCACCGCCTCGGACGAAGCGGTGTACGCCCTCGTCCTCACCGGTGCGGACGATGCGTTCTGTGCAGGCGCCGACGTCTCTCACATGCCCGACTGGAGCGATCAGGGAAAAGAGGAGTACGCCGGCTTCCTCTGGTCTGTCCAGAACGTCGTTCGACAGCTCCGCCGCATGGGCAAGCCGTCGGTCGCAGCTGTTTCCGGGCCGGCCATCGGTGCCGGGTGTGACTTCGCCCTCGCCTGTGACGTCCGTGTCGTGGGTCCGGATGCCGTCTTCCGGGAGGGGTTCGTCCGTGTGGGCCTCGTTCCCGGCGACGGCGGAGCCTGGCTGTTGCCCCAGCTCATCGGTCGGTCGAAGGCTGCGGAGTATCTTCTCACTGGCAAGGACATGACAGCCGACGAGGCCGTCGACACGGGGCTCGCGATGGAGGAGAGTGACGACCCGCTCGAGGCCGCCAGGTCCTTCGCTTCGGAGGTGCGTGATCTTCCGGCGACTGCTGTTCGACACACGAAACGCCTGATGGAGCCGGCGCTCTCCTTCGAGGAGTACTGCGAGCGTGCCATCGACTACCAGTGGGACTGTGTCAACGACCCTGAACACGACGAAGCTATCAGGGCGTTTGCCGAGAGCAGGGAGCCCGAGTACGACCGCGAGTACTAGGTCAGGTCAGGGAGCCCCTGGTCTTTGAGCACGGCGGCGATCTGGTTTTTCTGGATCTCGTCGGTCCCGGCAGCGAGTCGCCTGCCCCGTGCCAGACGGTAGAGGAATTCGAGGGGGTGACCCTGCTGGTACCCGTTTGCGCCGTGTATCTGGAGGGCCTCGGAGACGACCTGTTCCGCCGACTCAGAGGAGAACAGTTTCGCGAGTGACGTATCGAGCCTGTCGGGAATCCGTCCCTGTTCGTGGGCACGAACCGCGGCACGGTACGTGAGCGCACGGGAGGCTTCGAGGCGTTTCGTCATATCGGCAAGTTTCCACTCGATCCCCTGGAAGTCGCCGATCGGTTGCCCGAACTGCTCGCGAGTCGCCGCGTAGTCGATCGCCTTGTCGAGGGCGTTTCGAGCGATGGCGTTTGCGAGCGTCGAACTGCCCAGGCGCTCCCAGTTGAGTGCCTGGAGCTGTTGCTTGAACCCCTCCTTTCCGCGGGTCAACACGTTCTCCGCTGGCACGTGGACGTTCTCTAGCTGAAACTGGGTCTGTTCGTGGTCGGCCATGTTGGTGTAGTGTTGCTGGATCTCGATGCCGTCCGCCTCGAGGTCGACGATGAGCGAACCGAGTCCCTCCGGGAACTTCGCCCACACGACGGCAGCACTCGCGTCCTTGATGTTGCTGACCCAGATTTTCTCGCCGGTGACGACCAGGTCGTCGCCGTCCTCCTCGACACGTGTCTTCATCGACCCGACGTCAGAGCCGGACTCCGGTTCGGAGATCGCGATCGCGATGGCGTCTTCACCGGCGGTGACCGGCGGGAGATACCGTTCTTTCGCCGTCTCGGAGCCGAACATCTCGATCGCACGGGGAGCGACCATCTGCTGCGTGTACAGAAACTCCGCCGTGTCGGGACAGACGCGACCGACAGCTTCGATCGAGAGCATCGCCTCGAATTCGGTCATCCCGCCGCCGCCGTACGCCTCGTCGATGTTGATCCCCATGAAGCCCTGCTTCGCGAGAAGCTCGATATTCTCCCAGGGTGTCTCTCCGTGCCACTCGAAGGCAGCATCCGAAAACTCGCTGGCCGCGATCTCCTCGATCGCGGACACGACCATTTCCTGCTCGTCTGATAGGCTGAGCATGTCCTCTTGTCTAGGTCGCTGTGAGTTAACCGTTACGTCCCGTTGGCACCAGCAGGATTCGATTGCGGTGGCAGACGGGCAGTGCGTGAAAACGGTCCGGGCGACAGGACACCATAGATTGAATAGCCCTCGAACTGATGACCCTCTGTGTACGAGCGATCCCTCGCTGACCACTCCTCCGTCATGGCTGCCAGTCATCCATCCGGACGAATCGGTTGCCGTTGGGTTCCATCGGGGTTCGCGTCGACCTGACATCGATGTTCGGGGACGGGCCAGGCGGTCGATCACGCGAACGGTTCGCCGGACCCCGCTGTTCGGATACGTTCCAATGAGCTGGGCTACATCACTCAAATCGACGGGTGTGGCGCTCTGGAGCGACGGCAAGGGGATGATCCTCCTCGCGATCGCCGGTGGCTGGGGACTGTCGGTCGGTGGGCGGATGATCTACTCCGTGTTGTTGCCAAACATTCGCGGGACCTACGGCATGAGTCTCGCAACAGCAGGGCTCCTGTTGTCGGCGCTCTTTCTGGCGTACGCGGTCGGGCAACTGCCCGGTGGCCTCCTGGCAGACCGGGTCGGCGAGCGGTTTACACTCGTCTGCAGCATGTTCCTCTCGGCGCTGGCGGTGGGACTGATCCTCCTGTCGGACTCCGTCGAGTTCCTGTTCGGTGCAACGGTGGTTTTCGGGCTGGGCATCGGCATGTACACCGTTGCCCGGTTTACCGCCCTCTCGAACGTCTACTCGGACCGGTTCGGGACGGCGGTCGGCCTCACGAACGGGACGGCAGAAGTCGGCCAGGCTCTCCTCCCGCCGCTCGCAGCGTTTATTGCCGTCAGCGTGGGATGGCAACTCGGATTCGGTTTCACTGTCCCCCTCTTTTTGTTTCTGGCGGTTGCACTGTGGCTCTTCGTCCCGGGCCGGTCGGACGACCGTTCACAGGCTGTCGACAGTCTGTCTGTCGACACCGGTCTGTACATCCTCGGGAAGCTGAACAGCCCACGGATCATCACCGGAACGGTGGTGTTCGTCCTCGGTATCGCGGTCTGGCAGGCGTTCACCGGGTTCTATCCCACGTATCTGGTGGAGGTGAAGGGGCTCTCAACCACCACCGCGGGCATCGTCTTCGGGGTGTTCTTTGCACTGTCGGCACTCATGCACCCCGTCTCCGGTTTCATCTACGACCGGTGGGGAGTCAAGCACGCAGTCGCACTCATAGTGTTCTCGGTTGCTGGGTTCGCTGCCCTCCCGTTTGTCGGCGGTGTTGGGCCGTTGCTCCTCACGACGACTCTCCTGAGTGTCCTGCTCGTGTTCCCGACAGCGCTCGAAGCCTACCTCGTGAACTCCATCCCGGAGGACATCGAGGGGACGGGCTTCGGTATCCTGCGGACCTTCGTCTTCGCTATCAGCTCCCTCAGTCCGTTGCTGTTCGGTTGGGTCGCCGAGTTCGCGTCGTTCGACGCCGTCTTCTTTATTTTCGGGGGTCTGCTCTTCCTGATGGTCGTGGTCGCTTTCTGGCTTCCCGTTAGCGAGCCGTAGGGCGGGACGGTTCACAGCTTCTCGGGCGCCGGGTGACCGCCTGCACTCCCCTCTCGTTCGGAGAGAACTCTACGTACGTCGGCGAACCCACTTCGAGAAGCCCATATTGACCAGTATTGTGACACAAAGCGAGAGCATAAATATCGACAGCAGCCATCCGACCGAAATGCCTTGCTCGATGCCGACGAGCGGCTGGGCGCGTAACACAACCGTTTCGAGGGCGAAATAGCTGAGAACGAAGAGCACGCCAAACGAGGCCGTGATTGCGATCCCGTAGCCGAACTCCCGGGCCTTTCGTTTGAGCAACACCGCTGTGTCGGTGCTCCACAAGCTCCTGAGACGTTCCATGCTGAATGCGTTGTCGTTTCTACGGGTACGAACTCACAAGAACGTATCGAACACTCGATTCCAGTCGTTTCGAGTGAGACGGACTGTTGTGGCACAGCCATCTACCCGGCCGGTCTCCGCGACGACGGGTGGACCAACCCTCCCCGTTGCTCGTGTCTATCAGACCTCATTTCCGTCTGCGAGAATCGTACACACCCCGAAGGAACGTGAGCACTCTCTCGGCGACCGTCTGCTGTCTCGGTTCGGTGTTCGTGGTTTCGTCCCCGCCGAGCTCTCCTTTCAGACTGTCTATCAGTGGATGGGAACGGTCTCCGGTCGGGATAGACCTGGCACGGTCTGTCTCTGACTCTCGCTGTCCAAACTTGACCCGCACCGTCGAACAGTCGGCACACTCGAAGTAGAGATTGTTTCCGCCGTCGGAACCGATCTGCACGAAGTTTTTGTGGTCGCAGTCCCCCTCGGCTGGTATTTCGGCTCCAACGGCGTTCCAGTGGTCCTCACCTGTGTCGTCCGAACCGTGCTCTTCCATAACCGTAGTATGTGAACTCTTCGTGTTAACTCTGTCTGTGGTTGGCGTTTCCACCGCTCCCTCGGTGTTCGGCCTGTCAGTACTGTCGAGGGATCCGGAACAGGGGAATCGAGAGGCACAACAGGAGTACCGCGAGCAACAGAAATCCCTCGTCGAACAAGCCTCTGTCCGCGATGGACCCGAACACGACGAGACCGAGAGCACTGACCGTGATTGTAACGGTCCGGACGACGCCGAGAGCGGTTCCGGCGATACGCTCGGGGAGTACGGTGGTCAGGTGTGAGACCATCGGGGGGTTGTATCCGTTCAGCGAACTGACACAGATCGTACTGCCGACGAGAGGCAGGACGCCCTCGGCGAAGGGTAGCGACGCGATGCCGACCGAACCCAGGACGACGATTGCGACGAACGTCGACCGTATCCCGATACGGTCGTAGAGCATCCCCGATACCGGTTTGAGAACGATACCGAGTCCGAAAAACAGGCCAAACAGCGCGCTTGCGACCGACGAGGAGAGCCCTTTCTGTTCGACCAGATACGTCGGGTAGAACGACAGGAACGTCATCCAGACGGCGGTGGCGATCAGGAAGACGAGCCCCCCGTAGAAAAGCGCAGGGCGTCGCATCTCGGACAGCACGTCCCGTCCCGTCGACGCGTCGAACTCAACTGTCGACGACCCGGACCCCGTCCGCGCCGGCACGGTCAACCGGAGCGTCACCGCTGTGAGAACGAACAGTGGCACGGTGTAGGCAATCCCGTACTGCCAGGCAACCGCTCCGGTGATGATCCCGGCGACGACCGGCAACAGCGTCTGCCCGCTGTCCGCCGCTGCATCGACGAGTCCGTTCGCGATGCCGATCCGAGCCGGGAAGATATGGTCCATCGCGGTAAACCGTGCAATCCCGTAAAGCGAGGTGCTGAGACCCAGCGAGGCCGTCGCACCGAACAGCATCAACCGCGACCTCGACAGTGCGACGAGCACGACTGCGACACCGGCGAGAAGCGTACTCAGAGCCATGATTGATCCTTCCCCCAGCCAGTCGGTAACGTAGCCGGCGGGCAGTTGCCCGAGCCCGTAGACGAACCAGAGTGCCGTCACCAGGAGTCCGACGGTCGTGAGACTGAGCTCGAACGCAGCCCGTAACTCCGGCAGGACAACGGGGTAGATTGCCATCGTCCCGATGGAGAGAAACCACCCAATGGAGATGGCGACGAGCATCTTCCCGCGACCCTCGTCCCAGATCGTATACAGCTCCCGCGCACGGACAACAATCGGTCTCACAGTCCCTCACACAGACGCCCCAGTCTTTATTGTACCTATCCCGGCGACCATCCCCGATAATTGATTATCCTGCGGGTCAAGGGCCGGGCATGGTCAGTGAAGGCGACCGCGCACCGGACGTAACGGTAGTCAAAGCCGGCGGAGCGGGATACGACGACGTCGAGGAGTTTCGGCTGTCGACGGCACTCGAGGAGGGGCCAGTCGTACTGGCGTTCTATCCAGCAGCGTTCACTGGTGGTTGCACGACCGAGATGCACGCGTTTCGCGACTCGATGAGCGGGTTCGAGGAACACGGCGCACGGGTGTACGGGGTCAGCGTGGATCTGCCGTTCTCACAGAACATCTGGATCCAGGAAGAAGACCTCAATTTCCCGATGCTCTCGGACTGGAACCACGACGTGATCCGTGCCTACGATGTCGTCCGGGACGACGTGTTCGGGAGCATCGAGACCGCTCGACGGAGTATCTTCGTCATCGACCCGGACGGAACGGTGACGTACAAGTGGGTCCAGTCGGACAGCCTCCCCGACTTCGGGAGCCTCGTCTCCGACGTCCAGGCTGTTGTCGCGGAGACGGCGACGGATTGAGACGGACTGTCGTGCCTGCCGTCGGCACGGTTCCCGCAGGGTTGCAGCTGTCGACGCGTGGTACCTGCCTCGGCCCGGCGGGGACAGATCACGGTCGTTCCTACGAGTCGGTTTCGTCACTGGTGCGTTCTGTCGGTGTCCCCTCCGCGACAATCGTTGTTCGGTGGGACGGCCTGGCGACGACACTCGCCCCGGAGACAGCGAACCGCAACGTTCGGGAACCGGGATCCGACGGTTCGCCGAGTCCTCACCGGGGGCTACCCTTTGGTGATGGTCACGTCGGACTCCCTCCTGTCCCACGTCTCCTCGGAGTTCCCCCACTCGCGCAGTTTTGCCTTCTGTACCTTCTCGTTTTCTGTCAGGGGCAACTCGTCGGCGAACTCCAGATACCGCGGGATCATGAAATGCGGGAGGCGTTCGTCACACCACTCGGTGATATCGGCGGGAGTCGCGGACTGACCGTCCTCGAGGACGACCCAGGCTTTGACCTCGTCTTCACCTCCCTCTTCGGACGCCGGAACGCCGACGACGGCACACTTGTTGACGGCAGGGTGCTCGAGGAGCGGCTGTTCGACCTCGTAGGTAGAGATGTTTTCGCCACGACGACGGATCGTATCGCCCATCCGGTCGACGAAGTAGAACCAGCCGTCCTCGTCACGACGTAACCCGTCACCGGTGTGGAACCAGCAGTTCCGGGTCGCCTCGACGGTCTTTTCGGGCATGCCGTAGTATCCCGGCGTAATTATCCACGGGATTTTCGGCCGGATCGCGTACTCGCCCATCCTGCCCGTCTCGACGGGTTCGTCGGTTTCGGGATCGACGAGCTGGACGTCGTAGTACTCCGAGAGGAGCACGCCAGCGGCACCGTCCGGGCGGTCGACGCCGTACGGTGTCAACACGGGCATGCAGGTTTCGGTCGTTCCGATGACTTCCGCGATGTGTTCGATCCCGTATCGCTCCTCGAACTCCTCCTGGATACCGTACGCAGTCGGGGCGGCGAACAGACACCGGAGGTCGTTCTGGTCGTCTATCTCGCGTTCCGGTTGCTGGAAGACGAAATCCATCATCGACCCGAGGAAGTTACAGACGGTGGCACCCGTGTCGTGAAGCCGGTCCACCCACCCCGACGCGCTGAACTTCTCGAACAGGCACACCTTCGCCCCGGTGATCAGCGCGGGAAAGACCACCAGTACCTGAGCGTTGCTGTGGAACAACGGATTCCCGGTCATGTAGACGTCGTCCTCGGTCAGGTCGACGATGTTCACACACTGTTCGGAGAAGAAGTACTGGTGGGCGTATGTCTTCTGGATCGCTTTCGACGGTCCCGTTGTTCCTGACGTCATGATGATCGAGGCGATGTCCGTATGCTCGAGATGGACCTCCGGGTCACTGTCGTCGTCCGATATCAGGTCCCGGTAGTCGAGCGTCGATAGCGACGTGCTCTCGAGTGGCGAGCCGTCCTCCTCACCGAGCACAGCGACTCGCTCCAGGTGCTCTAGGTCGTCGTCGATCTCTGCGAGACGCGGAAGGAACGAGGCTCCGAACACGCCAAACTCGGCCTCCGTGAGGTTCGCCACGTGCGTCAACGTCCCGCGTTTGTAACTCGTGTTCACCGGCACCTCGACGGCACCGATCTTGCTCAGCGCGAACCACAGATAGATGTACTCGAGCGAATTCTGGAGCATCAGCAACACGTGGTCACCTTTCTCCACGCCTGCCGCCGACAACCCGTGGGCCAATCTGTTGACTGTGGCGTTCGTCTCGGCGAACGTCGCGGTTTCGTCGGTCGCTTCCCACTGTAGAAACGTCTCGTCGCCGCGTTTTTCGGCCTGATCCTCGAGAACCAGGGGCAGTCGCCAGTCCTCCTCGTCTCCGTACTCGGTGGTGAACTCGGTGTAGTCCTCGTAAGTCTGCATGGAAATGGGTTTCGACGCTTTGGTACAAATAGCCAACGGTCAACGCGACACAGAGCTGTTCGGTCGGAGGCGACCGGAGCGGCAGTTTCCGACGAACTGTTGTGACTCGTTACCGGCGGGCCGGCGCAACTCTCACGCGTCGACAGTTGATACTGCCGGCTGTTCGTCAAAATATTCGACGCCCCGGGTGTCGAATACGTTCGAAATGGTACAGCCGGCAGTATGAAACGCTTTAGCTGCCGTGCCGAAAGTACTCACAACAGTCCGCATCACGTCACAGGTGGTCTCCCCCTCTCGAGAGACACCGAACAGGATGTTGCTTGACCCCCCCGACTTCCACCCGGTTCAATTCTTCCGCAGTTCCGGCTGGTACATTTTCCGGTATTGTCGGAGTACATTGCCGCAGTACGCCCGACTGGGGCGGTGTGCGGGACAGTCCCTTCGGTCATATCCGGAACAAATTACACTCGTATGAGTGTAATCCACACCGCCCGTGGGGGGTCTATCATGATAGAACCTGATAGTTCTTCTCTCATTCCGGACGTTTGTCCAGCTATCAGTCCATCTTGGTACCGAAATAGGAGTTCGATCGACTACAGTTTTCGTCCGGTATTACCGGGGAGATATCCGGTCGAATTTTCATTAAGAACTGGTTTCAACCATCGAGATCCCCTCTTTCCGAACCGTTCCGTAACTCCGGCAATACCGGAAAAATCTGATACATGTTAGCTAGTTGCATCCTCGCTTCGTCGGCAGTCGAACGCCCTGGCCTGGAGAGACGGGTGCTGTTGTCTCTGCCGTACCCTCTCTGGGGAGTAAGCAGCAGACCGATTGTGTTTAAGTACGTCGGTAGGTAAAAGGTACCTATGCAAGCCGACGTTCCCGTCAAGACCTCGAAAATAGTTTTCGAGGTTATCGAGACACTTCTGGAGAAGGACAGTGCCAGATTGACGGAGATGGTCGAGACGATGGAGATGGCCGAAAGCACCTTACACGACCACCTGCGCACACTCGAGTCGATCGGCCTGCTCGTGAGAGACGGCAACGAATACCGGGTCAGTACCCAGTTTATCGAACTCGGCGAACGTGTCCGCCGGCAACGGACAATCTACGACGTCGGGCACGAAGCAGTATCGGAACTCGCCGAACAGACCGGTGAGCACGCCAGTCTGATGATCGAAGAAAACGGCGAAGGGGTGTTGCTGGACATCGAGAAGGGGGAAGATGCAGTCGACCTGGGGGTGTGGGCTGGGCGACGGCTCCCGCTGACGGTCCAGGCTCCCGGCAAGGCCATTCTGGCACACCTTCCCGAGGAAAAACGGGAGGGAGTACTCGAGGAACACGGCCTCCCGGCGTACACTGATCGAACGATCACCGACCGCTCGGAACTCGACGAGGAACTCGAGGCGATCCGCGACCGGGGCTACTCGACCGATACGGGCGAACTCATCCGGGGCGTCAAAGCCATCGCCGTCCCGATTTTCGACCGCGGGACCATCGCCGGAGCGATTAGCGTCGGTGGGCCGGCAAACAGAATGCGCGGCAAGCGATTCGAGGAGGACCTTCCCGATCGGCTCCTCCGGGTGTCGAACGTCATCGAGCTGAATGTAGCACACAACTGATACCAACGCTGCCGGCTGTCCGTCCGGAAAGAGACCCTCCCGGGGTGTCGGATCCGTTCCCCGTGGTACAGCCGGCAGTATCAGCAAGGCCAGTTGCGGGTGCGGGCCGGCACACTCAGGTCCCGAACACTTCCTTCGCGTTCCTGGAGAGTAACTTGTTTTCGACCTCGGCGTCGAACCCCAGTTCCTCGACCTGTCCGAGCGCCTCCGCATACTCCAGTACGGGGTAGTCCGTCCCGAACATCGCCTTGCCGCGTCCCCGTGTTCTGATGAAGTTGACGACGTTTTCTTCCCAGTAGCGCGGCGCGTGTGCCGTTGCGCCGAAGTAGACGTTCGGATGTTTCCAGGCGAGTGCCTCCAGTTCTTTCGACCAGGGCCAGCCAGTGTGGCAGGCGACGATATCCAGGTCGGGGAAATCCATCGCGATGTCGTCTACGAGGATTGGCTTGCCCATCTTGCTCGGCATCCGGACCGCGGAGTGACCGACCTGCATGACGACCGGCACATCCAGTTCCGCACACTTCGCGTAGAAGGGGTAGTACTGCCGGTGATTGAGCGGGCGCTCCCAGCCGTACGGTTCCAGGTGTCCCGCGATGAACCCGTGGTCCTCGACGTACTCCTCGAGTTTCGCGACGCCGTCCATCCCCTCGCGCGGGTTGATCCCGGCCATCCCCTTGATACGGTCTGGGTGCTGTTCGCACACGGAACGGACCCCGTCGTAGGAAATATCCATCTCGAGGCCGCCGTCCGGGTTGCCGAACTTCAGAGCCGGGACGTACACTTGATCGACGCCGTTGTGATCCATCTTGTCCACGAACTCGTCGGCGGTCATCGCGGTGTCCGGCGAGTACATTTCGGGTCTCCCGAACAGTTGTGCCGCGACTTCCTGGCCCTGGGAGTCGTAAAACTCCTCTAAGGCCGGCCGTGTGAACAGGTTACACCAGATGTCGACGACGCCTTCGTATGTTGTTGACATTGTCTCTGTCCTCGACAGTAACCGATGACTCGTCTCGGCTATTTAAATCCGGCGTAGCGTACTGCGGTGGACGAATCGGGCCGCCCTCGTGGCTGCCCGTGACGCCCGCACGCGGTGAGTATAAGTATCCGCCACGCAATACTGCACGTGCGCATGTACTCGAAAATCAACGTCGCCGATGCACCGGACAGAACTCGGACCGACGAGGAGCCAGCAGTTAGAACGCTGGGATACGAAATCCGGGAACGGGGGGATTCCCGTCCGGAGAAGATGCGGTTCAACTACTTCTTTTATAACGAAGGGGACGCGGTCAGGCGCCACAAGCAGCACGAACAGGAGGAACTGTTTTTCGTTGTCTCCGGGCACGCGACGATGGAGGTCGGTGGCGAGGAGTTCGAGATCGAAACCGGCGACGTGATCGTCGTCGATCCGGGTCCGTGGCGCCAGATCCGGGCGCACGAAGAGACCGAAATCTTCGCCGTCGGAGCGCCGAACCTCCCGGACGACGTCCTGTTCGAGGACGAACTCGACGACGACGAGTGAGCGCGCCGGGGACCGGGTTAGCACGGGGGTTTATTTGGGGTCCGCACACTGGTACACGTATGCCACGCCCACCACACGATGTCGTGTGCAACAACCCGGATTGCGAGATGGACATGTTCGAGGTACATCACTCCCACGAGATGCCCGACGACGTCGGCGCCGACGACTACGTCTGTCCGTACTGCCGGGGCGAGGATCTGGAGGAGATCTGGCCCGAGTGATACGGACTGCTGTGATCGGGTCCCGCCATTGATCCGCGACTTTCGTGTCTTGACCCGCGAGACGGTCACTCGTGGACGGTGTCGACAACAGCACTCCGTGTGAGGGAGGCGTCCATATCTTTTTGTGTTCCTCCCGACGAGTACCCCCTGTATGCAGTTTCTGAAAGACCGAGACAACCCGCGACCGGAGCCAAAGATCGCCGACACTGACGATGTCCCGCTCGTCGACCTGAGCGACCGCGACGACGTCAAACCGACGGTCGGCATTCGACCAGTCGACGAAGTGCTGGACCTGGAGGAAATGGGTGCGAAACTCTGGTACTTCGAGCCCGGGGAGGAAGTCGGTTACCACGCCCACCCCGACGAAGAGGAACTCTACTACGTCATCGAAGGTGAGTTCTCCGTGAAGATGGGGCCGGCAGACGACCCGACGTACGAGACCGTCGGGCCGGGGACGTTCTTTGCTGCCGGGCCGTACGAGCCACACGGACACCGGTGTGTGGGCGACGACCAGGGGATCGTCCTCGCACTGGGTGCACCAGGTGATTCTAGTGACGACGTACTGGATCCCTACGAGATGTAATCGAGCTACCCACCCCTAATACGGTCGTGCGTGACTTTTTACCGCTCTGCCGTCACAGATGGCTGGTTTTGGAGGTTGAGACACCGATATGTGCGACACTGCTCGAAAATAATCACGCACGACCGTATAAAGAGGGTGGGATTCAGCGTGGACTCCCGCTCTGGCCGAATCATCGGCAGGAGGACTATCCACTCAGACGTGATTCAGTTAAGATCTGCTCTCACAGAATGCAAGCATCGCGGCCTGCACTCCCGGAGATTGTATCGTGGCGTGTAACGAAGTCACGTCCGAGTGGATATACTCACCGTTCGCACTCGAAGGAGTCACTCTCACGATTCTCCGGATGTGTGAACCCACAGTGCGAGCGTCAGCTCCCCTCGTTCCCGTAGGTCTTGTCGAGAAATTCGAGGATCCGGTCGGACTCGGCGAGCGTGGCACCGTGGTCCTCGTCGATGAGAACGGGCACCTGTCGCTGGCCGGACACCTCTTTCACCCGGTTTCGCCGGGAGTGCATCGCTTCGACCCAGACGCTGTGGTAGTCCATGTCGAGTTCCTGCATCTTCGAGGCGACCTTTTCGCAGTACGGACAGCCCTCGAGCCGGTACAGTGTGTGTGTCATACACGTGGAACGTGGTGCTGTCCTGTAAAAAAGATTTCGCGAACCGTGTCGCCCTTCGTCTTCCGCGTGGCTCCGGGCGTTTCCTCGCGCGGCCCCGAAGGCCACCGGGCAGGGGAATCTTTTATACGGTTGCCTCTGTACCTCGAAGCATGCCACCCGAAACAGGTGATATCGCACCGAACTTCGAGGCGCTTCTCTGTGACGGAGAGGTGTTCGAGAACAGGGAAATGGAGTCAGTACTCGGGGACCGGGGCGGTGTCCTGTACTTCTACGGGTTCGTTTTCAACGCGACCACCCGCCACTGGTGGAAGCGATTCGACCGCAAAGGCTGGGACGAGTTCGAGGAGGTCCCCTTCCTCGGCGTCGGTCGCGACGGACCGTTCGCACAAAACGCCTTTCTCCGCGAAGTGGACAGCCCGTTTCGCGTGTTCAGTGACCTTGACGGCTACGTCAGCAACGAGTACGACCTCCTGATGGAGCGGGATGGCATGGCACACACCACGACGCCGAGGCGGTCGGTGTTCGTCCTGTCGCCGGACCGTGAGGTCGAGTTCAGGTGGCTCGCGAAGTATACGACGTCGCCACCGCCAGTCGAGGACATCGAGGACGCCGTCGACGCCCTGTAACGGGGCGGACGGCTGTAAATTCCTGTCGGACAAAAAACATCGACTCGCGGAAAACTCACCGAAAACAGAGTGTGTCGTCGGCGTCGCGACGACCTGGTCGGCTACTCGTAGAGGTGTTTGGTAATTACCGTTCGGTTGACCTCGTTGGTCCCCTCGTATATCTGTGTCCCCTTCGCTTCGCGCATGAACCGTTCGACCGGATAGTCGGTCGAGTAGCCCCGCGAACCGTGAATCTGGACCGCCTCGGTGGTCGCTTCCATCGCGGCGTCCGTCGCGAACGTTTTGGCCATCGCAGCATCCTGTGTGACACGCTCCCCCTGGTCGAGACGCGCAGCGGCCTGGGTCGTCAGCAGTCTGGCCGCCTCCAGGTCCATCTTCATATCGGCGAGTTTGAACGAGATTCCCTGGAACTCCCGGATGGGTTTGTCGAACTGTTCGCGCTCGTCGGCGAAGTCGGCGCTGGCGTCGAGCGAACCCTGGATGAGTCCGACGGCCTGGGCTGCAACCCCGATCCGTCCGAGGTCGAGCGCTTCCATGATGTACCGGAACCCTCGTCCCTCCTCGCCGACGAGGTAGTCGGTCGGTACTCTGAGGTCGTTGTACTCGATTTCGCTCTCTATCACTGCGTCCCCTTCCATACAGGGGATGTCGCGGACGATCTCGAACCCGTCGCGTTCCTGTGGGTTGGGGACGCCGATGATGCTCACGTCGTCGTGACTCCCGGTGTCTTCGGTTCTGGCGACGACGAACAGGAGGTCCGCGGCTGCACCGTGTGACGTCCAGACTTTGTGGCCGTTGATGACGTACTCGTCGCCGTCCTTCTCGGCCCGTGTCTCGAGGGCGTTCGCGTCGCTCCCGGCCTGTGGTTCGGTCAACGACACGCCGGTCACCTGATTCTCGGTGAAGATATCTCGTAGCCACTCCTCCTTTTGCCAGTCGTCGGCGAACTTGTTGAGGGTGTGCCCGACGAGCCCACAGGAGAGTGAGACGACGCCGGCGGGGATCTTCCAGACGCGCGTAAGTTCCTCGACAGCGATCACGAACGACCGGTAGTCGAGTCCGGCACCGCCGTACTCTTCGGGAATCGTTATTCCGTACAGCCCGGCATCACCGAGTTGGTCAATGACGTCGACCGGGAACGTCCCGCTTTCTTCGTACTCGTCGACGACGGGTTCGATGTTCTCCGTGACGAACTCTCGGACCCGTTCTCTGTATCTGTGGTGTCTTTCTTCGAGACCGATTGTTGGCGTTGTCATGGGTGTTGTCTCCGGGTTGGGGTGTATCTTGTATTAGGGTAGAGTTCGCTTATACCTTGGGACCTCCGGGGCGGTCAGGAGAGGGGAACAGTTTTTTTCCTCCCCCTCCGAGTGTGCTGGTATGCGAGATGCGTATATGGTCGGTGCCGGTCAGAGTGATTTCGGGACCTTCCCGGAAGAGAGTTACAAATCATTGTTCCTGGATGCATACGAGGACGCCCGCGAGAGCGTCCCTCACGGCATCGCTCCCGACGATATCGACGAAGCCTTCGTCGGGATGGTCAGCATCGGCGGTCGACAGATCGGGTTGCCGGCTGCGGCGCTCATGGAGCACGTCGGTCTGCACGGGACGCCGGCGATGCGTCTGGAAAACGCGTGTGCCGCCTCCGGGTTTTCGGTGCGACAGGCGGTCCAGGCCGTCAGGTCGGGGATGGCTGACGTCGTGCTTGCCAGTGGCGTCGAGCTAATGACCGACGTCTCGGCGGATGCGATCAGGTACTGGCTCGGCGTCTCCGGCGAGATGGAGTGGGAGCGGATGGCCGGCACGACGTTTTCCGGTGTGTACGCCCAGATCGCAAGCGCCCACATGGCCGAACACGGGACGGAACGGGAACAACTCTCGAAAATCGCGGTCAAGAGCCACCGGAACGGCGCAAAAAACCCACACGCCCATCTCGGGTACGAGTGTACCATCGAGGACGCCGAAACCGCCCCGACGGTCGCCGACCCGCTGACGCTGTACCACTGCTGTCCGATGTCCGACGGGGCCGCAGCCGCCTTTGTGGTCAGCGAAGACGTCGTCGAGGAGTACACCAGTGACCCAATCCGCGTTGCCGGTGTCGGTGCTGCGACCGACGGCGTCGGGCTCTTCCAGCGCGAATCGTACACCACCCTCCCGGCGTCAGTGACTGCCGGTGAACAGGCCTACGACGCGGCTGGTATCGGCCCCGACCAACTCGACTTCGCGGAGGTCCACGACTGTTTCTCCATCGCGGAGGTGCTCGCATACGAGGATCTCGGGTTCTGCGAGCGTGGTGAGGGCGGGCAACTCATCGAGGACGGTGTCACCGAACTCGACGGGGAATTACCGGTCAACACTTCCGGCGGACTCAAGTCCAAAGGCCACCCGATCGGTGCGACCGGCGCCGGCCAGGCCGCCGAGGCGTTCAAACAGCTGACCGGCAACGCGGGCGAACGACAGTTGCCCGACCCCAGGTACGGGCTGACACACAACGTCGGCGGTAGCGGGGGCGCGACCGTCGTACACATTTTCGAGCGCGAGGAGGTGGGCGCATGAGCGACGACGGCATCGCCGCGGTTGGCGCGTACGCGCCGAGACTCCGGATCGACGCCGAGGAGTTCGCCGATGCCTGGGGACGGTTCGGGGGCCGCGGCATCGAGACGAAGGCGGTCCCCGATGTCGACGAGGACGCGCTGACGATCGCTGCCGAAGCGGGCCGGCGGACACTCGACGTAGCCACGCGGGACGCACACGAGATCCGCCATCTCGCGTTCGCGAGCACGACCCCGCCCATGGCTGAAGAGGATCCCGGGGCACGCCTGAAGCTGATGCTCGGGCTCCCCGACCGGGCGACCAGTACGACCCACTACGGGAGCACCGCAGCCGGTCTGCAGGCACTGCTACACACTGAAGCCCGCCCCGCACTCGTCGTCGTCGCTGACTGTCCGCGGGGCGAGCCAGACAGCACGTTCGAGCACGCGGCAGGTGCTGGCGGGGTTGGCCTGGTGCTCGACGCCGACGCGCCGGCGACGATCACCGACCACAGCGAGATGTCCGTCTACAACCCCGGCACCCGGTACCGCGGGCACGGGGAGGAGACGCTCGACGGGTTGGACATCACGCAGTACGACCGGGATGCGTTCGTCGAGGCGGTCGCCGGAGCCGCGGACTCGGTCGAGTTCGATCCCGACGCCGTCGACGCAACCGCGGTTCAGGCGTCGGATGGACGGCTCCCGTACCGCGTCTCCGGCCCAGTCGGGGTCGATCACAGCACCATCGGAGACTGTGCGACGGTACAGGAGCTCGGGGACACTGGGGCGGCCAGCGTCCCGCTTTCGCTCGCCACTGCGCTCGACGCCGGGGCCGAACAGATCCTCACACTCGGCTACGGTAGTGGAGGTCTCGGTCTCGCTGCCACAGTCGAGTGCAGCGAACCGGTCCCAGTTGCGCTCTCGCTCGAGGCGGGTGATTCACTCACGTACAGCGAATACCTTCGCCGGCGCGGCGACATCACGCCGGCCCCCCCCGAGGGTGGCGGTGCGTACGTTTCGGTTCCGTCGTGGAAGCGCTCCATCACCCAGCGATACCGCCTCGAAGCCGGTCGCTGTCCGAGCTGTCACTCGCTTAATTTCCTCCCCGAAGGGGCGTGTCGGGACTGTCACGAACTGGTCGAGTACGACCCGGTAGAGCTGTCACGAACTGGTACTGTCGAGGCCGTGTCGGTCATCTCCCAGGGCGGTGCACCGCCGGAATTTGCCACACAGCAAGCCGGTGCTGGTGACTACGCGACGGCGATTGTCATGTTCGACGGTCCGGACGGTGGCGGAGCCAGTGCCCCGGCGCTCGTGGTCGATGCCGAACCGGCGTCGGTCGAGGTCGGCGACCGTGTCGAGGCGACGATCCGCCGTATCTACGAACAGGAAGGTGTCGTCCGGTACGGATTCAAGGTCCGTCCGGTGTCCTGACCGCGCTCACTCCTCGTGGTGTTCCGTCCGGGTAAAGCGGGGAACCCCTTCGACGACAATGGTTTCGCCCTGGATGTACGAGGCTGCGGGACTGGTGAGAAACTGGACGGCGGCAGCGATTTCGTCCGGCGCGCCGATCTGGCGGTCGACGCTGTCGAGGTCGATCTCGTCGACGCTGATGCCCATCTGACTCTCGATCCCGGGTGTCGAGACGAGTCCCGGCATGATGCCGTTGACCCGGATGTCGTACTCCGCCCACTCGATACCGAGGGTCCGCGTGAAGTTGTTCAACCCCGCCTTCGAGGTCGCGTAGTGTGCCATCCCGGGCGCGCCGTCACGACCGGCCACACTGGAGATATTGACGATGGTGCCGCCGCCGTTTTCTATCATCCGGTCTCCGACGATACTGGTACAGTTGAACGTCCCGTTGAGATTGATGTCGATGATCGTCTTCCAGGCGTTCTCGCTCAACTCCTCGACCGGGCTCACGAAACTCGCCGCCGCGTTGTTGACCAGGACGTCGATCGGCCCGAGGCGTTCCTCTGTCGTTTCGACCAGCGCTTCGATCTCGTCCCAGTTGCGGATATCACAGGTGACTGCGATCGCTTCCCCCGGGTGGCCGGCATCGTTTATGCCCTCGGCAACCTCGTCGATCGCGTCCTTGTCCCGGGAGGAGACGACGACGTCGACGCCATCTCTCGCGAACCGCTCGACGATCGACCGCCCGATACCGCGAGAAGACCCAGTGACCAGTGCAGTGTTCCCGTCGACTTTGAAGTCGCTGTCTGTCATCTTCGACCGTTCGTTCCTTCCGGCAACAACAGTATAAACCTAATCAATAGAGTGGGGTCAGTCCGCGGCGAAGATACACATCTCCTGGAACTGCCCGAGGTTGGCGCCCCAGGACTGGGCCAGACCCAACTCGGCGTCGTCGACCTGGCGCTCGCCGGCCTCGCCCATCAACTGGAGGACGACCTCGGTGTGGCGGGACAGCGACGCGCAGATCCCGGAGTTCGTCGCGAGCGTCCCACCCGAGCAGTTGACTGGCAGTTTACCGTCCCGGGCAGTGACGCCGTCGCGGATCAGGTGTTTACCCTCCCCTTTCTCGCAAAAGCCCATCGCCTCGTACTCTATCAGCTCGAAGGGGATGTACGGATTGAACGTCTCACAGACGTCGAACGCCTCGAGGGGGGTGTCGATACCCTCACGCTCGTAGATCCGGTCGGCGAGGGTCTTGAGCTTCGGGAACCAGTCCATGGTCCGGTAGGACGTCTCGAAGTTGTTGGCGATCGAGTCGATGTCCTCGACCCAGACCGGGTTGTCGCGGTGCTCGTAGGCCGTCTCCTCCTCGGCCATCACCATTGCAGCCGCGCCCGAAGAGACCGGACAGGTCATCGCCCGCCGGAGCGGCCAGCTCACCATCGGCGAGTCGAGCACTTCCTCGACGGTCTTGCCCTCGTTGCGGTGTGCGTAGGGATTCCTCGTCGCGTTCTGGTAGTTCTGGGCCGCCACCTTCGCGAAGTCCTCGAGGGTGGCTCCCGAGATCTCCATGTACCCCGAACTCGGCAGAGCACCCATCTGGATGGCCGTGACGAAGTTGCGCTCGAACAGCGGGTCGGCGTTCGTGTTCATGACGGGCTGGGCCTCGACTACCGAGTCGAAGGAGGGCGAGCCGTAGATGAGGGCAGTGTCGTAGTCGCCCGAAGCGAGGTACTCGTAGGCGACCTTGACGCCGCTGCCGCCGGCGGTCCCGCCGGTGTTGATGCTGATGACCGGGATGTCGTTGCCCATCCCGAGTACCTCGAGGGTTCGCTCGACGCGGAACGTGCCCTCGAAGCCGTCGACCGTACAGAACAGTGCCACGTCGATGTCGTCGGGCTCGGCGTCGGCGTGCTCCAGGGCAGCCGTGATCGCCTCGTGGGCCTGCTCTTTCTTCGACATCGTCGACAGCCGGTAGTCGGTGAACGATTCAGGATCGGAGTAGCCCACGCCGATTCCGCCGACGTCCCGGGTCATGTCGATGCCTCCTCGAGAACCAGCACGGCGTCTGTGCGCGCGGGCTCGCCCAGGTGCATGTCGTTGTCCCACAGCAGGACGCGCTCGGCGTCCTGGTGCCCGAGTTCGCCCTCGAGTTGCTGACAGGACGCGATGACGCGGTAAACCCCGCCGGAGTTTGGCGGGCTCGTCGCCACCGGACCGCCCGAGGCGTTGACCGGCAGCGACCCGTCGATGGCAGTCGTGCCGTCGGCGACCAGCGAGGGGCCGTCGCCGTCCTCGCAGAGACCGAGCGCCTCGTAGCCGAGCAGCTCGAACGAGGGCGCGTAGGTCGCCATCTCGGCGGCGTCGACGTCGTCCGGGGAAATCCCCGCTTCGCCGTAGGCGGTCGACGCGGCGTCGCGCAGCGTGGGCTGGTGGAGCCGGTCGTCCATGTCGCGGTAGTTGTACTTCGCCGTGGCCAGGCCGGTTCCGCCGACCCAGCCGCGGACCTCGTCGAGGTCGGTGGCGACGTCCTCGTCGACAAGCACGAGTACCGCGGCGCCGTAGGACATCGGCCCGAGCATCAGCTCCGTCAGCGGTCCGACGACGGGATCCGACTCGAGGACCTCCCCGGTCGAGTAGGCCTCGCGCCGGTGAGCCGTCGGGTTCTCCGCCGCAGCCTCGTAGTTCTTGGCAGCTGTCGCGGCCAGGTCCTCGCGGGTCACGTCCGACCCCTCGAGGTAGTTCTGGGTGAAAAAGCCGTAGGACTGGCGGTTGTTCATACCGAACGGTCGGTGGTACAACGCCTCGTGGGAACTCCAGGACAGCGTCGTCGGGTCGGCTGTCACGAAGTCGGCTGCGACGACCGTGATCACGTCGGCCTTGCCCGCCCGGATCTTCGCCCGCGCCTGGTGGACTGCCGTGCCGCCGCCGCTCTGGATCCGCATGATCGGTTTCCGGTAGGCCGCGGCGGTCGCGATCTTCTGGCCGTCACTGATAGCGGCGCCGTCGTAGGGGTCCTGGCCAGTGAACATCACACTGTCCAGTTCCTCGTGGGTGATCCCCGCGTCCTCGAGTGCCGCCATGTTGGTTTCAAGCACCAGCTCGTTGCCGGACTTCGTGGTCTCGCCGGCAAAGCCGCTGGTGGCGTAGCCGGCGATCGCGACGTCAGTCATCCGTCATTCCCTCCGTCGGGTTGGCTGTGTACATGTTGGGTCCCTCTCATTCGGCGATGCGCCAGTGGTCCATGTCGAAGATGTTGCCGTCGCGGTCGTCGGACCATACCGGCTCTACCTCCTGGCCCTTTTCGAGTTTGTCGACGATCTCCATCGGATCGTCGTACTCGATTTCCTCGATGAAGTGCATCATGCAGATGGCGGAGTCGTCGACACGGATGACTCCCGTCACGTAGGGTGGCTCCGGCATCTTGCGAAACTCGAAGTAACACACCGTGTAACTCTCGAGCACGCCGTGGTGGTCGACCTCGACCCACTCCTCGGTTTCGGCGTAGCATTCGACACAGACCGGCTGTGGCGGCACGAAGAGGTCGCCACACTCCGGGCACTTGTTGCCCATGATTCTCTTGTCTTCGAGTTCGTCGAAGAACCGTCGGTTGATCTCACCGATGTTCAGGGAGAAATCCAGATCCCAGTGGAACGGGTACTTGTACTCCGGTTGAATTTCGTTCGTCGATGTGGACTCGTCAAGTTCTTCAGCCATTCTACCAGCATACAATCCGCCGACAACGTATAAAAATCTTCCTGCTTCCGAACGGGTCTCCGATCTATTAGTGACCGAAACGTTATTTTTAGCCTTATTTATTCACAAATTGTTATTTAAATGCATATTTATGAACGTTATGTGGGGTACGCTTGTCCCGAACTCGTCGCCAAACCGGTAGTATGGGCGGATAGCTCGGGGAGCCATGCCAGCCGGTACTCGGCTCCCGTAGCCTCGCCCGTCTCCCGACCCCGGACCCGCAAATATAGATTTGTTGAGATAATGGCCACGAACGGGAGCAGTACCGCGCCGGATCGACAGGCGCGCTGAACCGCGAGGACAACCGCCACGAACGCTGCCCCATACGGTCACTTTGCCCTTCTGGATGATCGATCTTGACCGGCCCGTTTCCGCTCGACAACTACTATTGTTTTACTTATAATTAGATTTATTATTCGCCCCTAAAAATACCCAAAATGGATTATAACAATGTCATCGATGCAGTCTCAAAACTACCGTGGTCAAACTGACGATGTGAGTGACGACGTTCTCGAGCGGCACCGTCAAGCGAAGGACCCGCTCCAGGAGCGGTACAAACTCTATATCGGCGGCGAGTGGATCGACTCGGACGGGGGCGACGTCGTCTCCGCGCTGGACGTAATCACCGGGGAGCCCATCGCAGAGTACCATCGGGGAACAGCCGCCGATGTGGACAGGGCTGTCGAAGCAGCCCAGGAGGCCTTCGACGGTGAGTGGGGCGAAATCTCCAGCACAGCGCGTGCACAGTACCTCGAAGAGCTCGCGGACGCACTCGAGGAGAAAACGGAGTTTCTCTCCACGATCGATACGCTCGAAACGGGCTTTCCGATCGTCACGACGCCCGCTCTCGTCGAGCAGACAGCTGGACAGTTGCGGTACTTCGCCTCGATCGCCCGGACAGAAGACAAGGGGGAGGTACCGGCGGCGGGCGATATGGAAACCATGCACCATATCTACACGCACAGTGAGCCCTACGGTGTCGCCGGCCTCGTTACGCCGTGGAACGGCCCGGTCGGCAACCTCGGCGTGAAACTGGCCCCCGCGCTCGCGGCGGGCAACACCGTCGTCTACAAACCCTCCCCACGCGGAGTGATTTCGTCGTTCGAGGTGATGGACATCGTCGACGACGTTCTGCCCGAGGGGACGGTAAACATGGTTCCCGGTGAGGGCCCCGAAGTCGGCGAGGCCATCTCGACACACCAACAGATCCGGAAAGTGTCGCTGACCGGGTCCACACGCGCCGGTAAATCGGTGCTCGAAGGTGCCGCACAGTCCAACCTCAAGGAAGTTTCGCTGGAACTTGGCGGGAAATCGCCACACATCGTCTTCCCGGACGCGAACCTCGAAACCGCAGCAGTGGGTGTCGCAATGGGCATCTATGGCTTCAACGGGGAAGTGTGCACCGCCGGCTCACGGCTGTTCGTCCACGAAGACATCTACGACGAGTTCCTCGAGATGGTTGCCGGGACGGCGGACCAGATGTTCCAGATGGGCGACCCGCTGGAAGAGGGGACGATGCTCGGCCCGCTCGTCGACCACAAGCACCTCGACCGGGTCGAATCCTACGTGGAGACGGCAGTCGAAGACGGCGCAACGATTTACAAGGGCGGTGAGAGCGTCGAAGTCGATGGTCTCGGCGCGGCCCCGTTCTTCGAGCCGACCATCCTTACGGACATCGACAACGACGATACAGTCGCCTGCGAGGAAGTGTTCGGTCCGGTCCTGTCCGTCATCGAATGGAGCGACCGCGACGAGATGCTCGAAATGGCCAACGACACCGAGTACGGGCTCGCCTCGGGGCTCTGGACCTCCGACCTCCAGACCGCCCACAACGTGAGCGAGCAACTCGAGGCGGGCGTCGTCTGGGTCAATATGTACAACGGCTTCCAGACCGGCGTTGCCCACGGTGGCTACAAACAGAGCGGTTCGGGTCGGGAGATGAACCGGCAGGCGTACCACGAGTACCGGCAGACAAAGACGGTCAACATCAACCTCACCGACGAGTGGCCCCACATGTAGACCGGGATTGAACCTACCCGGTACGCGTAGGATTGGTGCGTCGTCCAAACTGCGTCATCTCGGAGCCGGAATCACTCCCGTATGGCGGGGAAAAACCCCTTCTGGCCGGACCGTCCGACGTTTTCGACCCGCAGGCGGGCCGTGGTCAAAGGGATCGACATCACCGAGGCGTACATGTGGCTCCCGAGCGAGGCGTCACGAGCATCGCGCTGCCGCTGGCCGCTGGCTTCGAATAAGCCGGGTAGCGTTCTCTATCGACTGAGGTACCCGCCGTCGACGTCGAGGGCTTCACCAGTTACGAACGACGCCCCGTCGCTGCACAGCCAGAGGACTGCGTCTGCGACCTCCTCTTTGGTTCCGAGCCGGTCGACTGGGTGCAGCGCTTTCACCTGTTCGATCGCTTCGTCGTCGAGTGATTCCCTCATCAGTTCGGTGTCGATGAACCCGGGACAGATGGCGTTGATGCGTACGCCAGTTTCGCCGTTCTCGAGCGCGGCAGTCTTCGTGAGACCGAGTACACCGTGTTTGGCGGCGACATACGCCGAGGAGTTGGCGAATCCGACCTTTCCGAAGACCGATGCATTGTTGACGATGACTCCGCCCGAATCCTGTTTCTGCATCCGGTTCAACTCTGCTTTCATACAGTTGAACACGCCGGAGAGGTTCACTGATACGACGCGGTCCCAGTCGTCGTCCGGATAATCGGTAACGGGCAGCAACTCACCGTCGACACCGGCGTTGTTGAACGCGTAGTCGAGCCTCCCGTACGCGTCGAAGGCGGCCTCGACCATCGCCCGCGTGTCGTCCGGGTCTGTCACGTCTGTTCGCACGAAACGAGCAGTCCCACCCTCGTCCTCGATGGTCGCGACAGTTTCCGTCCCGCCGTCCTCGTTCACGTCTGCCACGACGACCTGTGCCCCTTCGGCTGCGAACTCGATCGCCGTGCGTTCCCCGATTCCGGAACTTCCGCCGGTCACGACCACGACGCCATTCTCCACTGAACTCATACGTATCGGTGCCAGCGTTACCCGAATAATCTTTCTGAATATAAGTTCAGTACCTCAATTTCGCGCGAACGGACGACCCCGAGGTGTCGTCGGTAGCCCAGGATGGTCTCCGACCGGGACACACATCGCGGTCACAAACTCACAGCCTGCGGGCGAGCACCTCCCCGTCGCAGTAGGCCCGGTCGAGCGTTCGCGGCGAGACGGTGTCACCGACCGGTTCAGCCCGGGCGTTCCAGCCTTCTAGAACTCGAAGTCGGAGACCGAGTCGACGTCGAGCCGGCGCATCTCGAGTTCACCGCCGAGAAACTCCGGGAGTTCTTCCATCGCGTTTTGGGTGTGGTCGGCCTGCAAGTGTCTGTTGAGTGCCTCCTCGTCCTCGTACTGTTCTAGCGCCCGGAACAGATTCGGATCGTCGATGTCGATAGCAACCCGATAATCGATCACTCCGTCTTCTGCCCGGGTTTTTTCACCCATCTCGGAGATGAGTTCGATCGCTCGCTCGCGCTCGTCGGGGTCTATCGGTATCGTCGCTTTGATCGCAAGCATGGCGTGTAGCACACAGCCACATCACATAAAACTTGATCAACTGCCACTCCCGCCGCGGGCACCTGCTGGTGGCGGTTGTCCCGGATTACCGCGTCGAGTGTGCCGCCGTGCGCGTTCCGGTGATGGTCTCGGCCTGTCCGGCGGATCCGGATGGGTGCAACCACCTCGGTGTGGCGTGTACTCCCGGTTCACCTCTCCGGGGACTTTCGTCGTCACGCATATCGACGCTCGCATCGCCGTGACGTTGACACTACGGTCCGACGGCACAGCCGTCCCGGACACTCGGGCCGTTAGTCGTCGCCGTCGACGTACTTTTCGAGCAGCTCCTCGGCCCGGGCGAGATGATTGTTTGCTTTCTGGGTGTTCCGGGCTGAATTTGCTTCCTTGCCCCATCGGACATTATCGAGGACTGTCTGCAGGTCGTCTTCTAGCTGTTCGGGGTCGTGTGACATCTGTTTGGCTCCCATACACGACCCCTCGACGGCCAGTAATATGAAAATACCGCTTGATATGGCTGCGCGGTCATCTCGGTGCGCCTGTCTTTTGACTATCAGGTTCCCCAGCGGCTGTGAATTACCGACTGGCCCGGTTCGTCGCCGTTCACACCGGTATGAGCGTTTCCGGGGCCGCCAGTCGAAAGCTGATTACCCCGACAGGCCGGGTGGCCCTCGGGGATAGCGTCACGCGAACGAGTCGCGAACCCCCTGCCGGTAACTCTGACTGCCGCCCGAACCAGGGCCACCCCGTCCTGGCCAGTAGTCACGGGCCGTCAGTCCGGAGAGCAACACGGCCCGACGGTCGTCCCGCCGCTCCCCGACGCCGTGTGCGCCGGGTGCTCTCACTCCCGGTAACGTCATACTGCCGGCTGTTCCACTTTGAGCGTATTCGCCACCCCGGGGTGGCGACTGTCTTTACGCACGTACCGCTGGCAGTATTAGTTGTCCCCCAGGAGCCCCAGGTTCCGGCGCTCGACCACTACATGTCCAGTTCGGACACTGACTCGACCTCGAACTGTTTCGCTTCTAGTTCACCCCCGGCTATCTCCGGGAGTTCCTCGACGAGTTGCTGCGTGTGCTCGGCCTGCATGTGGCTGTTGAAGCCCTCCTCGTCCTCGAACTGTTCTATGAGCGTGAGGTGGTTCGGGTCGTCCTTATCGACCGTAACCTGGTATCCGACGATGCCGCTCTCCTCCCGGGACTTTTCGGCCACCTCTGAAAACAGATCCATCGCTTGCTCGCGCTTGTCGGGATCGATCGGTAGTTCGGTTTTGACTAGCAACATTGCAATCATATCGACATCGGCCTTGCATAAAGATTTTACCCAGGTCCTATCGTCGTCCTCCGAGTCGGATACTCCTTCCTCCCGCACAGTGTCTGTGCTCCGGAGAGAGTGCTCGCCACCCCGGGTGGCGACTATCTTTACGAACGTACAGCCGGCAGTAGCAGTTGTCCCCCGCAAGACCCCCGGGTTTCGGCGCTCGACCACTACATCTCCAGTTCGGACACTGATTCGATCTCGAAGCGGTGTGCTTCGGGTTCACCACCGACTATCTCCGGGAGTCTCTCGACGAGTCGCTGCGTGTGCTCGGTCTGCATGTGGCTGTTGAACGCCTCCTCGTCCTCGTACAGTTCCACGAACGTGATGTGGTTCTCGTCTTCCATGTCCACCAGGACACGGTACTCGTGGATACCGCTCTCTTCACGGGACTTTTCGGCCACGTCGGATACTAGTTCCATCGCTTGATCGCGTTTGTCGGGGGCGACTGGTATTTCGGCTTTGGTCATCAGCATAGCGGTCGAAAAGACAGCCGCTTCCTGTAAATAACTTATTCACGTTCTAGAGACGTGTCCCCTCCTGGCCGGCATTTTTTCGACTCACTCGAACGCCCCTCTGTCGGGAACTCCGGTACTGATATTCGACACCCGGAGATGTAGATTTCGTCCAAAATGGTACAGCCGGCAGTATCAGGCGTCCGTATACGGCTCCAGCAACTCCCGGGCACGGTGGAGGTGATTGTTCGTTTTCTGTGTGTCACCGCTCGAAGCTGCTTCTTTCGCCCATTCGATATTTTTTATGGCCATCTGCACGTCGTCTTCCAGCTGTTCAGTGTCGTATGAGAGCTGTTCGCTTCCCATACTCGGCATCTCATACTCCAAATTAATTAACATTGTGTCTGCCGTCCGTGTTCGCTCGCAACCGCCCGGCATCACCGGTTTGGTGGTCAGCACGGTGTCGTTGTGCAGATGAACTACAGATTCAATTACATTTCTCGACGCCTCGGAGGGTCGGCGTCTTCCCGCCCTCTCATACGGATTGTTGTGACTATTTTCGGCAGTGCCGCCCAGGTATCGGCATCTGGGAGTCTGAAACTACCACACTGTCTCACCGTAGCGGTAACGAATCATAACAATCCGTATCAGCCCGGCTCCGCCCGAGGTGCGCCTGAACAGTTTCCTGGAGCGACGTTCAAAAAAAGAACGTGCAACACTATGCCGGTCCGGGAACCCGGGACGTCAGTCTGCGGTGGGAGTTTCGAGCGCTCCGGACAGCTCGAAGCCCTCGTACCCGTTCTCGGCGACGTCGGCGATTCTCTCGTTGTAAAGGTTCATGCCGCCGGGGTAGATGAGGAAGGTGTTTTCTTTGCCCGGGATGTTGGCTCCTGTGTACCAGGTGGCTGCGTCGGGGTAAAGCGTCTGCCCCGCCACCTCCTCGTTGTGGACAACCCACTCGTCCTCTGCGTCTTCTTTCGCTTCGATGAGGCGGTAGCCGTTGTCGAGCATGTACTCGATACACTCGGCGACCCATTCGACGCCCTGCTGAATCGCAACCGTCATATTGGTGAGCACCGACGGACTCTGCGGGCCGGTGATCATGAACATGTTCGGGAACCCATGAGTGCCGAGCCCGAGGTAGGTTCGCGGGCCCGCGTCCCACTTCTCTTCGAGCGACCGCCCGTCACGGCCCGTGATATTCAGCGCTTCCAGTGTCCCCGTCACCGCGTCGAACCCGGTGGCCATGACGACAAAGTCGAGTTCGTGTTCGGTGCCGTCGGCGGTCACGATGCCGTTCTCGCTGAACCGCTCGATCGGATGCTCGTCCACGTCGACGAGCTCGACGTCGTCCCGGTTGAACTTGTCGTAGTAGCCGTTGTACGCGAGCGGTGGGCGTTTGGCTGCGTAGGGGTGGTCCGGATTGCCGTCCTCGTCCATCGGAATCAGCTTTTCGGCGAGTTCCGGGTCGTCGACCTTCTCGCGGATTTTGTCGGCGACGAACTCACACACGATTCGGTTGGTCTCCTCGCTGATCAACGTATCCTCGAAGACCGCAAGAAGCGGTCCGCCTTCCTGCCAGCGCTCTTCGAGCGCCTCGAAAGCTTCCTCCCTCGAAAGCCCTTCGGCGGTAGGGTAGGTGAAACTCATATCCAGGCCACCATCGGAGTTGCGTGCGTTCTCCCATAGCTCGTCGTAGTTGGCCTTTAGCCCCTCCCACTCTTCATCTTCGAGCTGGCGGTTCCGTGCTGGAACGGCCCAGTTGGGCGTTCGCTGGAACACCTTGAGATACTCGGCTCGCTTCGCAGCCCGTGGCAACACCTGAATCCCCGTCGAACCCGTGCCGATTTGTCCGACCCGCTTGTCACTGAGGTCGAGGCCGCCCTGTTCCGTTGGCCAGTTGGATGTGTGATACCACTCGCCCTCGAAGTCCTCGAGCCCGTCGAAATCCGGGACGTACGGTTCCGAGAGGTTGCCTACAGCGGGGATGAAAAACTGTGTCG
>JAZKTU010000138.1:0-7473 GCA_036625385.1 Halovenus sp.
CTAACATCAGATCCCATCTATACGGCGGACCGCAGGGGTGGAATCCTCATTTCTTTCGGACCTAATTGTACGCCGGAGAGGGTCTTAAACCCTTCGTGTCGGCGACGATTTCGGTCCGGGTGTGGTCGGCCGCTGTCGGCCCGACCACGCGTCGTTCGCATCCTGTTCCGAGTACCCTGTTACACTTAAGAGCTCCGGATTCAGGAGACGTCGGAATCGACCGACGTCGTATCCGTTCGCATTCGATGCGAAGCCCCCGTTCGTATATAAGGGCGTCGAATGCACGCTGGCGTGTGTCGGGCCGACCGGGCCGGCCCACGTCGCATTATTTGCTCAGGGGGACACCACTCATAAGCCCGTCGAACCGAGTGCCGTTCGGCATGCGGTTGCACGGCACGAAGCGGTGTCGTGTAGAAGGGTCGTTTGATACTGTCGGACGGAAGTCATGATATTCTGCTCGTTCCACGTGGGGCGAGTGAAAGTATCAACAGTTCCGTCCGACAGTATATTTGCCACCCCGAGGTGCCGACATTCTCCATGGGCTTACAGCCGACAGTATGAGGCAGCAGGCACCCCTTTGTGTCCCGGGGACCTCGCCCTGGTATAGCTCGAACGGCATGCCGGCGACTGCTCGGGGAGCGGAGCGGTCACGATCAGCGTCCTCCCCGACTGCGCGCGCGCCGAGCCGGAGCCGACGGGCAGCGGACGGCAGCTGCCGGGAGAAGACGAGGTCGCCTCGCTCGCCGTGTGGGAACGCCCGGGGACGACGAACGCGAACTCCTCGGCACCGTCACCGAGACGGGCGGGTACGCGAGCTGTGGCGTCGGGACGAGTGCTGCGCTCGGTCGCTTCCTCGACCGCGTCCGAGCGGGACCACGCCCGGACGCACACGGACTGTGCTCGGCAGCACCTCGCAGGAAGTGTCGCGTGGCCGGAGGCCGACCGGTCATCCCGCGCGGGTACGCCGGGTCACGGCGGATGAGAGCCACGCACCCGGCGTGAGGAGTTCCAGCCCTTTCATACGGACGGTTGTGACTCGTTACCGCTCTGCCGTGACAAAATACACCTTTCGCGAGGTGATACGCCTTCTATCCACCCGGACGTGACTCTGTTACGTGCCGTGGGGCAGGATCTGGCGTCTCTTGATCTGGGACCGGTGGTCTGTGGCTCGGTATCTTAACCAAATCACGTCTGGGTGGATATTGGACCCCCTGCCGAGAATAATCACAACCGTCCGTATCAGCGGGTCGGTCGCGACTGTACCCGACGTACCACGGCCCCGGCGCCGCCGGCCAGGGGCAGCCGCATAGCTCGTCGCCTTTGAAAAATATGAATGCTGCCTGCCAGCCGTCGCCTAGATCTCCTCGAGATGCTCGACGCCTTCCTTCGAGACGTTACCCTTCGTTATCTCGCCGGGCATCCAGTCGGGCTTGTCGTCGGGTGCCTCCTCTTCCCAGGCCCAGCCCTCGTAGATGTGGACCTTGTGAGTTCCCTTTTCGCGGAGGCGCAGCTCCTCCGGGTCGGCTGCGCTCTCCGAGTTTGCTGGGGCGAGTCGTCGCGCCGCTTTCAGCGCCGCCTGGCGGGGCGTCCCGCCCGAGAAGACGCTTGTCTCTTCGCCGCTTTCCTCTCTGAGTGCAAAGTTGCGCTTGTCGTCATCTGGTGCCATTTGTATCACCGCTCCATGTCAAATCAGCACACGGCAGATTATAAAGATACCCCCTAAACCGGTCGCCGTCCGGGGATACGTTTATAAAAGAGAGGTGCCGTGGCGCGAAAAGCGGGGCCCAGACGGATGGAAAGCCGACCGCTGCCGGCCGACGTTGCACCTCGCGCGCGTTCGACTGGCGGCGCCGGTGCGCGGTAGACTTAAGTACGTTCTGTGGACAAAAACGGACTAGATACCCGCGATGGTCCGAAAGAAGAAGCTCAGCCCCAGTGGCGCGAAAGACGAGGAAGGCGAGTATCACAACGTCCACATCAATCTCCACGAGGACGAGCTTGCCGTCGCCGGGATGGATATCGGTGACGAAGTGTTCGTCCGTGTGCGGGACAACAAGATAATTATCCAGAAGGCCGACCCGGAGGACGTCCAACACGAGTTCTGATCCGCCGGATCTGCCCCGCAAGCCAGCCACGTTTTTCATACTGCCGGCTGTACGTTCGTAACGATATTCGCTACCCCGGGGTGGCGAATTCGTTCACAATGGTACAGCCGGCAGTATCAGCCGAGACAGCCTGTCGCGGCCACGCGGGTGGAGGAGTCTACAGTCGGGATGGCTGTGCTGCGCGCAGCCGTGACAGAGCGTCGTCCCGGTCGGCCGGCTTCCCGTCGGTTTCGGGAAGCGTAAAGAACCACTCGGTGTCGGCAAACCGAACAAGTTTGTGGTCACCGTCCCGAACAAAGGAGAGTGGTTCGCCGAGCAGGTCGGTTTCGTACGTGAACTCTCCGTCGCGGAGATACCGCTCGATGTCGACCATCGGCGAGACGAACGCGCCGTGGGCGACGTCGTCGCCAGTCCCGCTCGCCAGCGACTGCTCGGGGAACGCTTCGACCCCAGTCTCGTCGAGAACAGTGTGGAACACCCGTCGGAGTTCCACCTGCCTATCGACGCGGTCCGGACCGCCGTCGGGGAACTGGACCGCGAGCGGCACCGAGACGGCGGGCTCGAAGACGCTGTACTGGTGGCCGATCATGCCGAACTCACCGAGATGTTCGCCGTGGTCCGCGGCGAGGACGGTGAGCGTCTCGCCGTCGGTTCGCTCGACCACGTCGAGCAAGCGGCCGAGCCGGTCGTCCATTGTCCGGAGGTCAGCGTCGTACAACTGGCACAGGGCGCGTCGCTGACGCGGTCCGAGCGGGCCGTCAGATAGCGCGTGGGCACGCTCGGTCGAGGGAAGCTGGATGTCGCGGAGCTTGTCGTCCAGAAATCGGGTCGCGTACTCGGGCAGTGGCGACCGCGGCAGGTGACAGTCGAGGAGGTTCACGAACAGGAAGTAGGGCGAACGGACCGACGCAAGCTTCGCTTTCACCGTATCGACGAGGGCGTCGTCCGGGCGCGCCGTGTGGTCGGTCGTCAGCGCGTCACGGCGTCGAAACGCGTTGAACAGACCCTCGACCGGTCGCCGGAAAGGGGAGTCGGTGATGCCGTGGACCAGTGGCCCGACGACCGTCGCCAGCCAGTCCGGAGCGGTGACACCGGAGAGCCTCTCGAACGTGTCGAACCCCCGCCCGAAGCCGGTTGCCGGGCGGACGTACCCGTTCGGCGAGACGGCGTGTGTCGCGTAGCCCGCCGCCGAGAGCCGGGCTGGAAGCGGGTCGGGGACGTCGAACACCGGTCGGACGATCGTCGCCCCGTGCTCGCGGGGGTACTGCCCGGTGAACAGTGTCGCCTGCGAGGGGATCGACCACGGCGCCTGCGCGACGGCGTCGGTAAACAGCGTCGCCTCCTCGGCGAATGCGTCGAAGTTCGGCGTCGTCTCACGGTCGTGGCCCAGCGCCGAGACGCGGTCGGCGCGCACCGTATCGAGGACGACGACGACGACGTTCGGCGGGCGTCCCATCGTGTGTTTCTCTGTGCCGGGACCGACGTGAATGTACGGGTTTGGCTCGCGCGCGGGTCACGCGTCGGACTGCTGGCGGTAGAGGACGGTCTCGTAAATCTCGCCAGCGATTTCGACGGTATCGCGCCCCTCGGCCTCGAACCCACGGGCCCGTGCGTCGTCGGCGAACACGTCGAGCACCAGCCCGGTGAGTCCGCTGGCACGCGCTCGAGGACCGCCTCGAACAGTGCCGCCCCGATCCCGTCGCCCCGGCAGTCGGGGCCGACGGTGCCTGCAGATTCGCCTCGTCCTCGCGAATACCCTCGCAGTCCTCGAATGATCGGACGTTCCTAGCGGATCTGCATCGTGCTGTGATGTAAATGTGGCCCGGTTCGCCCGTGTGTCTCGACGGCGGGACCGCTCGCGCAAAAATCTGGAGGAAAAAACCACCCGCTATCGCTCCCGACCGCTACGCGAGCCCACCCAGCCGAAACTCGAACGCCACCACCGGTACCTCCATGTCGTGTTCAACGAGTACCCGCGGATGCACCTCGCCGACGACGCCGACCGACTCCCCGTCCAGCACGACTTCGGCGGTTCGGCCCGGAATGAACGTCGGATGGTCCGTGGGTGGGGTCTCCAGTTCCCTGTCGAACGACGCCGCAATCGCCTGCAGGCGCGCGCGGGCGTCCTCGTAGGAGACCCCCGATTCGGCGAGGACCGCCGCGACCGTCCGACGCTCCGCGACGCCGGTGTTCTCGCTGTCGTCGAGGTGGGCGGCCAGCCCGATTTCCGCGAGATTCTGCGGATACCGCCGGTGTGTGTTGTTCTCGAGAACCATCAGAAGCGACGGCAGCGCCCACGTCCGCAACATCGTGTATGCCTCGCTGTAAGGTTCACGGATGGTCACCGGCTGGCCGCCGCCGACCACGTCGTCGCCGGGCGCGACCCCGAGCCGGTCGTAGTTCTCCGCCTCGGCGATCATGTGGAAGTTCAGCAGGTCCTCGAATCCGAGCCCGACGAGCGCGTCGCGGGCGGCGTCTTCGAGCCGGGAGCGCTCGTGGCGGCCGCCGACAGTCGACACGTCGGGGTAGCGCGGCTCGAGGTCGTTGAACCCGTACGCGCGCCCGAGATCGTCGATGATGTCGAGCGGATGCAACACGTCGACGCGGTAGGGCGGGACCTCGACCTCGTAGCTCGGCTCGCCGTCCCGGTCGACCGGTTCGGCGTCGAGCCCCGCACGCTCGGCGCAGTCCACGACCGTCTCATCGTCGAATTCGATACCGATGATGCGCTCGATGCGGTCGTGGCTGACCCTCTTCGTCGATGTCTCGAAGTCCGGCCGGTCGAGCGTTCGACCGGCGTGCTCGCCGGGAGTGTTCTCGGCGTAGGCGACGTTCACGCGCTCGACGCGGGCCCCGCGGGCCTCGAGCGCGTAACAGACGATGTTGCACATGTGGTCGATCGTCCACTGGTCGGTGCCGGTCATCTCGATGATGAGATCCCGCGAGTCCCCGCTGACCTCGGTCCGGCGGCCGTTGATCACCGGCGGGAACGAAAACAGCCCGATGTCGTCGTAGATGGCCGGATAGCACTCCATACCGGCGACGAGGTCGGCGTACTGCGAGCCCATGTGATGGCGCTCGGTCACCTCGCGGGGCGTCATCGCCTCGTCGCTCTCGAGCGGGACGAACTCCTCTCCCTCGGGGCCCATCGAGGTGTACCGGATGGCCTTCTCGCCGCCGGTCCCTGGGGCACCTTTCAGCGCAACCAGGTCGTGGACACCGATGGCCCCCTTCGACCGGCCGCGGCCCATGGTGGCGTGGAGCTTCTCCTGGACCTGGATGAGCGACTCCAGGGCGTCGTCGTCGAGGTCCAGCCCGCGCACGACGGCGCCCGTGACGTAGGGGCGCTGCTCGGGCGGATGGTCGACCTCGATCGTCCACTCGGCGTCGTTGGTCGTCGGGACGTAGACGCCGCGGTCGTCACCGTAGTGGTACCGCAGCGACCGGGCAACCCCCTCGACCGAGAGTCGGTCCAGCCGGTCCGGGGCGAACTCCAACTGCATCTCCTCATCGTCGGTCCAGCCCTCGAACTCGAGCCCCAGCGAGAACAGGTCCTCGCGCAACGCGTCGTTGTCCTTGTCGGTACCGACCAGGTCGCGCAACTCGTCGGGATCGACGTCGACGACTGGCATCAGTGCACCACCTCCACGTCCCGCAGGAGGTCGAGGTCACATAGCGTCCCGTGGACGTCGCGGATGTCCTCGAAACCGTACATGATCATCAGGAGCCGTTCGAGCGAGATCCCCCAGGCCATCACGTCACACTCGACACCGAGCGGCCGCAACACCTCGTCCCGGAAGATGCCGCTGTTTCCGAGTTCGATCGTTTCCCCGGTCGTGGGATGGTCCACGAACAGCTCGAAACTCGGCTCCGTGTACGGATTGTAGTGGGGCTTGTACCGGAGGTTGGTAATGCCAAACTGGGCGTAGAACTCCTGGAACGTTCCCATCAGATCCCGGACCGACAGGTTCTCGGCCATCACCCAGCCCTCGACCTGGAAGAACTCGAGCAGGTGGGTCGGGTCGAGCGTGTCGTTGCGGTACACCTTCTCGACGCTGAAGTACCGCTCGGGCGGGTCGAGTTCGCCCTCCTGATAGCCCGAGAGATACCGCATCGACAGCGACGTGGTGTGGCCGCGCAGGTCGAGCGACGCCGCCACGTCGCGCTCCCACGGCGAGTGGTAGCCGTCGCCGTCCTCGCCGACGCCCTCCAGGTGGGCCGACCGGACGCGCTCGACGAGGTCGTCGGGCAACTCCTGGATCTTGTCGGGGGCCTCGAGGTCGAACTGGTCCCAGTGGGTGCGGGCGGGGTGGTCCTGTGGCATGAACAGGCAGTCGTTGATCCAGAACTGCGCGTCCACGTGCGGGCCATCCATCTCCTGGAAGCCCATGCCGACGAGCACGTCCTTCACGCGGTTTGCGGTCTGGCGGAGGATGTGCTCTTTCCCGTGGGAGATGTCCTCGGCCTCGGCGGCGACGTTGTACTCGGTGAACTCGACGTCTTCCCACTCCCCGCTCGTGAGCAGATCCGTCGTGACGCGATCGACCGTCTCGGCTGTCTCGATTCCCTCCATCAGGGCTGTCACGCCCTCGTCGGTCAACCGGACCTCCCGGACTGTCGACGTGGTGCGCTCGACGAGGCCGCGACGCTCGAGCGACTCGAGGACGTCCGCGTCGGTGACCTCCTCGCCGCTGGCGAGCGCCTCAAGCGCGTGTGACTCCTCGTCCGCGTCCGGATCGCGCTCGGCCTCGGCGGTTACCTGCCCGCCCTCGACGTCGCCGTAGCCCTTCCGGGCGAAGTTCGCGAGCGCGATCTCGACCGCCTCGCCGTCGAGCCCCGCCTCCGGGAGTACCTCGCCGAGTTCGACCGAATCCTCGTCGGCACCCGCGGCCAGCGCAGCACCGAAGAGACGCACCTCGGGGAGACCCTCCTCGACGTACTGCTCGCCCTCCGCGGTCACCTCGACCGTCTCCTCGGTCCGTTCGCGCACGGCCAGCAGCTCCCCGTCTTCGAGCTCGAAGGCCGCCCGCGTGACAGCCTCGGGTTTCAGGTCTGTTTCGGCGGCGATGGCAGTTATCGGTCTGTCCGTCTGGGCGTCGGCGGCTTCCAGTACCGCCGCCTGTGCGCTGGGGAGTTGCATAGTTTTGATGGATACACGGCAGGTCGGTCAGTTAACGGTTCTCACTCGCGCCCGGCCGGACGGTTTCGCCGGCTGGCCCCCTCTCGGGAGCCGCCGGGTCCACCGCCCAGTCAGGCAAAAAAGAAGCCGGACCCCGCCGCTTGCACTGGCTCGCGAGCGCGACACCGACTGTGGGGTCCGGATGTCATGTGTAAGCGGTCGTGACGGCCGGTAAAAAACGTTCTGGAA
>JAZKTU010000139.1:0-7455 GCA_036625385.1 Halovenus sp.
CGAAGAACAACAATTTACCGTATATATTTTCTGTCGACGTTTCGCTAGCTCCGACTGTGGCGCTCATTTGAGACGGGAAGAGTCCGAGACTGCCGAGTCCTAACAGCGTCAGCGTCTCCCGGCGAGACATATCCGGGGCGATTCCTGTGTCTGTACCGTCGATTGGTGGAGTATCCTCTGACATGATATGCTTGAGAAGGCTAGCTGCTAGCGCATAAATGTTACTCAAAAATAAGTATGGTTGTGACTTCTGAGGATACATCGAAGAATATGTCGAGGTCAATATTTGTACTGCCGGCTGTAAGTTTGTAAAAATACTCGACACTCCGGAGTGTCGAATCCTTTCAAAACGTTACAGCCGGCAGTATTAAGTGCGCTGCTGGGGAAGCGGTACGCGAATGCCGAGTGACCAGTGGCGGACAGGGACATCTCTCATCTGTTCGTGGTGGCGTGACCTGGAACGGGACTGGCAGAGCGTCGTCGCCGGCGCGGTGGTCGTCGTTCTGTCAGCCGTTCCGGAGATAGGAGTCGCCCTGTAGCCGAATGGCTCTCCGACGGCTACTTCCCGGACTCGTCGTGCTCTGTCTCGGCGCGGCGCTCGCGCGCGCAATCGGAGCGATGACCGGACTCAATCACCTGCTCGCCGCCATTGCTCTGGGGTTCGGCCTGGCAAATGGAATCGGCGTTCCGGATCGATTCGGCCCGGGACTGGCGACGCACAAACTCTGGCTCGGAGCCGGAATCGTCCTCATGGGAGCCTCGTTGACACTCGGGACGATACTCGAAGTCGGCAGTGTCGTTCTGGTCGTGGTCGTGTTCGTCACGGCGACTACGCTCACTACCGTCGAACTCCTCTCGCGAAACGTCTTCCGGCTCGACGACCGACTCGGCTCTTTGCTCGCAGCCGGGGCGAGCATCTGTGGGGTGTCCGCCGTGATCGCGGTCGCCGGCGCGATTCGTGCACGCGAAAATCAGATCGCCTACGCCGCAGCGACCGTGTTGCTGTTCGACGCGATCACCATCGTCGTCTACCCTATCGTGGGCGAGGTTCTCGACCTCTCGGATGTCGCCTTTGGCATCTGGGCGGGGGTCAGTATGTTCTCGACTGGCCCGGTCGTCGCTGTCGGCTTCGACTACTCCGAGGCCGCGGGCCAGTGGGCAACGATGACGAAACTCTCCCGAAACGCACTCATCGGCGTCGTCGTCGTTGTGTACGCCAGTTACTACGCCGGCGGAGACGAACGCGCCTCACTCGGGACGCTCTGGGACGAGTTCCCGAAGTTCGTCCTTGGCTTTCTGGCGCTGATGCTTCTGGCGAGTGCCGGCATCTTTACCTCGACGCAACACCGGATCATCGAGCGTGCCTACGACTGGCTCTTTCTCCTGGCGTTTGTCGGGCTGGGTGCCGAGATCCGACTCGCCGATCTTCGGAACACGGGTCCCACTCCACTTTTGTTGATTCTGACGACACTCGTATTCGTCAGCATCGGCTCGCTGGCGTTGCTCGTGTTCCTGCTGTGAATCGAACCAAACTCGCGACTCGCTTTGCTGGGCGGCTACGGAACGCGACAGACAGGCCCCAAAGACCGTTACACCTCGATCCCGAACACGTCGGCGGCAGTGCCGTAGAGGAGCTCCTCGAGTTCGTCCGCCGAGAACTGTTCGGCGAGGGTTTCCAGGATCTCCTCGCGGTCGTCGTACTCGTCGAACGGCGCGTTCGAGGCGAAGATCATCGACTCCGGGCCGACGGCATCGATCAGCGTCCGGAGTTGGTCGGGATTGTGCGGGTCGCCCATCGAGTCGCTGGCGAAATAGAACGACTCACGCACGTACTGTTCGGGGCTCTGGGTCAAAAGCGGCGCTTCCGGCTTCTGGATCGAATACTCCTTGTTGAGCCGCCACATCATGTACGGCACCCAGGATGGGCCTGTTTCGAGGAAGACAAAATCGAGATCCGGAAACTTCTCCGGGACGCCCTGAACGACGAGGCTGGCGAAGGTGAGTGTCTGTGACCACAGTCCGGAGAGCGTTTCGACACCGAGGGAGTTCGTCATCCCCTGGTTTTGCTTCGGGAAGTCGTGCCGAAAGTGCGGCCCCGCCGAGGGGTGGAACACGACCGGGAGGTCGTTGGCTTCGGCAGCCCGGTACATGATATCGTAGCGGGGATCGCCGAGTGGCCGCTCCGGGCCGGTGTTGCCGATGAGCGCGCCCACGATCGTCGGTTCGTCTGCCAGCCGTTCGATCTCCTCGGCTGCGGCTTCGGGCTTTTGTGTCGTGATCTCGGCTAGCCCGTACACGTCCGTCTCGGTGAGGAAGTGATCGAGGAAGTAGTCGTTGTACGCCCGCATCAGATGGACTGCAAGGTTGTCCGTCGAAAGCTTCTGGATACCCGTGTCGAGGTTGAGGATCGGGTAGTCGATCCCCCGGGCATCTCGAACGAGCGAGCGGACGCGCTCCGGGGTGGTGAGTCGTTCCCCGTCGTCCAGGCGATCAACCTTCTGCACCCAGTCGCTACCCTCGTCCATCGGATACGCCGAGTCGTTCAGCAACCGATCCCGATGGGGCTGGTCGCAGTACTCCGCGACCCGCTCTTCGTCTGGATCGACGTGAATGTCGACATCCACGATAGGGTGAGACGACGGGTAGAGGTCGTCGATCGCTCGCTGGGACATATCTGCGGGTTCCGCACGTGCAAATAAAAACGTTTCGTCAACGTTACCATAGGGGGACGGACCGAACGCTGAACCGCTTCATAGTGGCTGTTGTGACTCGTTACCGCCGTGGCGGTACAAAGCGCGGAGTTCACGGTTTGAACACCGAAATGCCTAATCCGACCGCGAAAACGATCGCAACGACCACTCTCAGTCACTCGAGTTTACACGTCCCCTCCGGTATCCACGCCATTTTTGTACGGGGTCGTCGATGAAGCGGATATGTCACTTCGAGTCAGCGAGCGTCTGGGGGTTGCGGACGTGGTGACGCTTCTCAATGCGGCGGTTGGCGTCGTCGCGATGACCGCCGCGCTGGTGGGCGAACCGAGGTGGGTTGCCAGACTGATTTTGCTCGCCGCCGTTGCCGACGCGCTCGACGGGATAATCGCCCGGAAGTACGACAGCACCGAGGTCGGCCCGTACCTCGATTCGATGGCCGATATCGTCTCGTTCGGGACTGCGCCCGGCCTCTTTCTGTTCGCCGTCGTACAGGATGTCTGGGGGCCGGTCACAGGGGACCCGCTTCAGTATGCCGCTGGTGGGGCGGTCGCCGCCGTCTTCGTTATCTTCTCGCTCGTGCGCACAGCGCTCTACACGGTCTACGTGGGTCCCGACGAGACGCGACCGGGGATCCAGAACACACTCGCCTCGACGCTCCTCGTGGTCACCTATCTTGCAGGCGTGAGTTCCGTCCCGGTGTTGCTCGGGCTGTCGGTTGTCGTCTCCGTACTGATGGTTGTCCCAGTTCCGTACCCGAAGATCTCGGCACGGGACGCGTCCGTGATGGGGGTCGTTCAGGTCGGTGCGATCGTCGCTCCCACAGCGCTCTATCGCGCGTTTCCGCGAGCGTTGCTCGTCGCCGCGCTCGCGTATCTCCTGCTTGCGCCCCGGTACTACTGGGACAAGTAGCGTCTCGACATCCCGGAGGAGAACACTTTTGTATTCCGCCAGAGGAGTAGATATCGAGTCATGAAGCAAGTACGATTCAGGGATCCGGCTGGCTCGACCAGAACCGGCCGCTGGACTGATGACGGTATCGAGTTTGCCAACAGGACGTACGACCCGGGCGAAGTCGACGTCCTCCCACCGGTCGAACCGTCGAAGTTCGTCTGTCTGGGGTCGAACTACGTCGAACATATCAAGGAAGGCAACGGCGAGATTCCGGATCGACCGCTTCTGTTTCTCAAGGGCCCGAACGCGGTCGCCGGGCACGGCGACACCGTGACCATCCCGGACGTGGATCTCGACGAGGACGAACTCCCGGACCACCCCATGGCGGGCGACGGACGGATCGACTACGAGGCGGAGCTAGGTGTGGTCATCGGCGAACAGTGTCGGAACGTCGATGCCGCCGACGCGGAGGACGTGGTCGCGGGATACACCTGTGCGAACGACATCTCGAACCGTGAGGACCAGCTCATCGAGACGAACTGGGTGCGCGGGAAGGCATTCGACAACGCGTCCCCCATCGGTCCGGTGCTGGCGACGCCCGAACACGTCGACCCCGATCCCCGGATCCGGCTGTACCAGAACGGCGAACTCAAGCAGGACTCCGAAGACGACGAACTCGTGTTTTCCGTCGGTGAGGCCATCGAGGCGATCACGGAATATGTGACCCTCGAGGAGGACGATGTCGTGTTGATGGGAACGACCTACGGGGTCGGCCCGCTCGAGGACGGTGACACGATCGAAATCGAAATCGACGGGATTGGGACTCTCGAACACGACGTGCGAGAGGAGTGATCCCGCGCCGGGTACCGGGACCAGCCAGCGTGTGTCCGTGACTCGGTGGACGGGCGGTACAAGGCGACTGCCCTGGGGTGTGTTCACCACAATGTTTTTTACTGCAATTTGCGTAGCCGGAGGATATGTGTGCTGATAGCTATACGGTCGTCGACGCCGACGCCCACTACCTGGATCACATGGACGATATGTTCGAGTATCTCGACGACGACGACCCGTGGAAAGACCGCTTCAAGGGGGAGATCGACAGGCGAGCGGACGCGATCGGGTCAGTCTGGCCAAAAGACTCCGGACCGGGAAGCCACAGCGAGTTCGAGCGGAGCGACTTCCATTCCCGGGAGGATATCCGTGACGCGATGGACAATCTCGGTGTCGACAAGATCCTGTTGATCGGTCAGCAGATGCTCAATATCCCATCCGGCGGCGGGATGGACAAGCGGGCGATCAAGTACACCGAGGCCTACGTCGAGTATCTCCTCGACAACATCGCCGACCCCGACAACGGTATTCACATCACCATCCCCGTCGTCCACACGGATCCGGAGACGACGGCGGAACACATCGAGCGGTGGGGCGACGAGGAGGCCATTGCTGGGGTCTGCGTGGTGCCGAAGTTCGTCGAACCGCCCTTCGGCGACCGGAAATACGACCCGATTTATGCGGCCTGCGAGCGTGATAACCTTCCGGTCATCTTCCACAGTGCGGGGTCGGCGGTCGACCAGTACCACCTCGACGGGTTCCAGACGAACCTCGCGACGAATCACCTCGGCTTTCTCGTGACCAGCATGAACACGCTGACGAGCGTCATTATCCGGGGTGTACCCGAGCGGTTTCCGGACCTCGACATCGTCTTCGAGGAGACAGGCCTGTTCTACATCCCGCTGATGATGTACCGGCTCGATATGTACTATCTCATGATGCCGGATGACGCTCCGCTGCTCGAAAAACTCCCGAGCGAGTACATGAAAGACTGCTATTTCGGAACCCAACCGATGGAGCAAGTGCCGGACCCGAAGTACTTCGAGTACGTCTTCGAGATGATCGACGGTGTCGATACCCTCCTGTACGCGACGGACTGGCCCCACCTCGACTACGACGAGCAAAACGCAATCACCGACCTGCCGTTTCTCTCGGAGGAACAAAAAGCACAGATACTGGGGAAAAACGCCGAGGAGGTGTTCGGGATTTGAGCGACCGGATCGCCGTCGGGGACGTCGGGGAGTTCGAGCCCGAGTCCAGACAGCTCGTCGACGTTCGGGGCGTGGAACTCGGCGTATTTTATATCGACGGTGAGTTTCACGCGGTACTCAACAACTGCCCCCACCAGAACGGCCCGGTTGCCGAGGGAACGCTCGGCCGAACAGTCGTGGCCGACCCGCCCGAGGAAGGCGAACGCGTCGAGGAGCGGTACGACCCCGACAGGACGGTGCTGCGGTGTCCGTGTCACTCCTGGACATTCGACATCGAAACCGGCGAAAACGTCGCGGCGTCCGGGCCCGAGTACGACCTGGTCACCTACGAGACGACTGTCGAGGACGGGACGGTATACGTCGTCGTCTGAGGCTGTCTCCCGTACCATCGTGGAGCTATTCACCATCCGGGTGGCAGTATTCTTCACCGACCGTATGAGGACACCAGGAGTTATAGTGGTCTGCGGTGATCGATAGACTGTGTACAGAGATACCGAGGTCAGTGACGTCGACTGGGGTGCGACGTCCTACGAGGAAATACAGGCAACCGGAAACCGGGACGGGTCGATCGCGCTCGTCCCAGTTGGCAGCGTCGAACAGCACGGTACCCACATGCCCGTCGCGACAGATAGTATTCTGGTCGAGGCTGTCGCCTGTGCGGGCGCACAGCGAGTGAGTGACGAGATCCCGATCCTGGTAACGCCGACCGAGTGGGTCGGATCGTCACCCCACCACATGTCCTTCGGGGGCACTATTACCGGTTCGTTCGATACCCTGCTGGACCTGCTCGAAGCGATCGGTGGCTGCGCGATCGAGAACGGGTTCGACGCCGTACTGTTCGTGAACGGGCACGGAGGAAACCGAGCACTCGTCGAGAGCGTTCCCCGGATCCTCGGTCCGGAGTATCCCGACACGGACGTCCATGCGTGTACGTACTTCGACCTTCCAGATAGCGAGTACATCAACGAGATCCGGGAGAGCGACCACGGCGGGATGGCCCACGCTGGGGAGTTCGAGACGGCGCTGATGCTCCATCTGTATCCCGAACTAGTCGACGAGTCGTCGCTTGACGGAACCATGCGGGAGGTGGATATGTTCGGCGACGGGAGCCAGACAGCCGGGTACGTCGACTTTGCGGATCTGAGCGACACCGGAGCAGCCGGTAACCCTCAACCTGCGACCGCCAGGGTGGGGGAGAAATTCTTCGCCGAGGCCTCCGAACAACTTGCAGAGGTGCTCCGAAATGTCAGTGAGATAAATAACTAGCTGAACCGTCTATTTCTCCGTGTCTACACCCGTTCCCGACACCTCGTACGGGTTTTTGTGACGATGTTCGACAGCTCTGTCGGATTATCGAACTCTCGGGATCTACCACCACCGAACGGTGTCAGCAGAGCGGCGAGGCGAGCCTCGGAAGAGGATCTTCCGGCGGCAAAGAACCACAACAATCCGTATCAGTCCTCGCGGGATGGGTCACCGTCTCCCCCGGCGGGCGGATCGGTGTCCCCGCCACGAGAGGGGTCGGCCTCATCGGTGGACGGATCGGTGTCCCCGCCACGAGAGGGGTCGGCCTCATCGGTGGACGGATCGGTGTCCCTCCAGAACGGACTCTTCGCCTCTTGCCGTTTGCAGTAGTATATAACTCCCAGCAACGACGCGGTTGTGGGGATGATGAAGAAGAGACTGAAGAAAATCGCAGCACTGGGCCGTCCCGGGTCTAAGAACAGGGAGAGACCGATCAGGGCAAGGAAAGTAAATTCAAAAATGAGCATGGTGTTCCACAGCGGCATCAGCGGGCAGAGACCATCTTT
>JAZKTU010000140.1:0-7451 GCA_036625385.1 Halovenus sp.
CGTATGTCTCGTCTCCAACACGGATCATCCCCGACCCGGAGATAATGTAGTAGAGCTCGTCCTCTGTGTGGGGGTTCTTCGGCGACGACGTTGGATACCTTCCTATCTCGACTGCCACTGACTCCTCGTCGAGCACTTCGGCGAACTGGGCATCTTCCTCTTTGAGTTCCGCGATCAACTCTCCCGTCGAAACGTGGCTCATATAAGTAGTACCCTCTCCAAAACTTCAAAGTTCGTTCGGTTCTTCGCAGACAGGCGCGTGGAACCGCCACGACCATCGCTCGACTCTTTCGGTCCATCGATGAGTTCGACGCGCCGAAACGAGAACGAATCCCCTTCGAGAGGAGACACAACCTATTTGCGATCATCCTGGCATGGATACACTATGTATTCGCGAGAACTGACGGTGCGGTTCGGAGACGTCGATATGTTTCAGATCGGGTTCTATCCTCGGTTGATGTCAGAAGTGCGGCGAACGACTGAACGGTTTATGGAGTCTCTCGGCTTTCCGTTCCGGGAACTGATCAACGACCGGGGTGTGGGTTTGCCGATCGTGGAAGCCGGTATCGAGTTCGAGTCACCGGTCGTTGTCGGGGATACGCTCACGATTGCCGTTACCCCCGAGCTGGGAGAGACGAGTTTGCGGCTCGAAATCGAAGCCACAAAGGCTGATGGCACTCGGGCATTTTCGGCCTTCGAGCAGCGGGTTTGCCTCCCGGTCGATGGCGACGAAACTGTTCCCATCCCTGCGGATGTTCGTCACGCGCTAGAAGACGCCGCACCCGACCAACAGCGGTAGCCAAACGGAAACCGGCTACCACCGAATAGTACCGACGGACCCACCTCCTGGTGCCAGCTGGACGTGCGTACAAAAATTCGCCACCCGGGGTAGCGAACAGGTTCGATATGGTACAGCCCGCAGTATCGGTTACGGCTCCCGGCAGTTGGGCAGTGTTCTTTTATACTATTCGACGAATGGATGCGTACGTTCGCTATGACACGCATCAGTGACGGCACTGGGCTCCAGTCGTGGGAGTCAGTCCTCGACGCACACGAACGGTTACTCCACGACCAGGTCGCGTATCTCGCCCGGGAATCGCCGTATTACCGAAAAAAGTTCGAGGAATGGAAGATCGACCCGGACGATATTCGGACCCTCCAGGATCTGTCACGCGTCCCGTTCACGACGAAGGATGACGAACGGCAGTGCCAGGCAGGGGCCGAATCCAGCCCGCTCGGAACCCACCAGGCTGTCCCGTCGGCTGAGCTGAACGTCACGCTGTCGTCGTCCGGGACGACCGGGAAGCCGACGTATTTCGGCTTGACCGCGGATGACCGCGAGGACTGGGAAACGCTGGTCGCAAGAGCAGCCAGGACCATGGGGGTCCGGGCCGACGATACGGTGGTCCACGCCATCGGTCGTCCGATCGTTCCCGGCGGTCTTCCCTACATCGACGGCTTCGCAAAACTCGGCGCAAATATCGTTCCAGCAGGCGGGGGGAGCACGGAGCGCCTCCTCACAACGTTGCGAGACCTCTCGCCCGACGTGCTCCACTCGACGCCATCCCATCTCGAATACCTCGTCGACCGAGCGACGGATGTCCTCGGCCACGGGCTTGACGAACTCGACATCCGCATTCTCATCGGCGGCGGGGAGCCCGGTCTCGGCAATCCCGAACTCCGGGGGAAGATCAAAGAGAGCTGGGCTGCCGAGGGTGTCCGTGACGTAATGGGGATCGGTGACGTCTCCGCAGCCGTCGCAGCCGAGTGTCCGGAGGAACAGGGCGCACACTTCATCGCCCACGAGCACATCCATCCGGAATTGATCGACCCGGACACCGGAGAGCGAAAGCGCTTCCAGTCCCGGGCCGAAGGCGAACTGGTTTACACCCCACTCCGTCGCGACGCAACCCCGCTTTTGAGGTTCCGCTCCGGGGACTACGTCCGGGTGCTCGGGACAGACTGTTCTTGCGGACGGCCCACACCACGCCTCCGTGTGATCGGCCGGTCCGACGATATGTTGATATACAAAGCACAGAACGTCTACCCCGAGGCACTTCGCGAGGTGATCGCCGACGTCGAGGGCGCCACACCACGGATGAAAATCGTTCTCCCCCACGAAGACAAGGTTCAGTTTGCATCACCGATCCCCGTCCGGATCGTGACGGACGGGACAGCGGCCCGGGACGAGGCGGAGATCATCGACGAACTCACTGCGACAGTCAGGGATCGACTCGGCGTCCGGGTCGATCCGACTCTCGTGTCACCGGGTGAGATCGAACCGTCACAGTACAAAACTGACCCCGTCGAGATCAGCGAGAGTCGGGACGGGTAGCGCACATGCCAGGGTATCCACTTTCCACCCTCGAGTCGATGATCGGATCGTCGAAAGACGTCGTCGAGGGGATGCATATCGAAGCTGGCAAAGTCGCCGAGTTCGCCCGCGCGATCGGCTGTGAGTCGCCGGTGTTCTACGAACCGGAGGCGGCGGAGGCGGCGGGGCTCCAGGCGATTCCCGCCCCCCTCACGTTTCTCCGAGCGTCGGTATTCCAGCGATATCGTCCCGAGGGCCTCGACCGCGATCCCGTCTTCGACCTGGGATTCGAGAAATCCCGTGTGGTGCACGGCGAACACTCCTTCGAGTTCGAGCGACCGGTGTACGTCGGGGACACACTTACCGGAGTCGCGACGCTCGTAGACGTGTACCAACGGGAGTCCTCGGGCGGCGGGGTGATGACGTTCGCTGTCCAGGAGATCGAGTACACGGACGGGACCGGCGACACCGTCGCAACCGAACAAATGACTGTCATCGAAGTTCCCCCGGAGGAGAGCAAATGACCGTCGATCCGCCGGAAATCGACGCGATAGAGATCGGCGACGAGGGCCCAGCAGTGACAGTTGACGCTGTCAGCCGCGAGGATTTCGTGAGATACGCGGGAGCGAGTGGGGACTTCAATCCCCTCCACTACGACGACGAGTATGCCCGTACCGCCGGACACGACGGCGTGTTTGGACAGGGGATGTTTCTCGCGGGGATACTGTCACGCGTCGTTGTGCAGTGGTTCGGCGTCGAACCAGTGTCCTCGTTCGATGTCCGGTTTACGAGTAAACTTCAGCCCAGTGTCACCATCCGTGCATCCGGTGTCATCGAGGACATCCAGGAAGCGGACGGGTCTCACAAGGTCGAGCTTGGACTCAGTGCCGAGACGACCGACGGGACCGAGATCGCAGCCGGAACTGCCGTCGTCTCCCTGCCGAAGCGGACGGACCGCTAGAACAGCGGTTCCCTCTCCTCGAACTCCGGCGACCGCTCGTCGAGGAAGGCGTTCTTTCCCTCCCGGAAATCAGGGTGGTGTGCAACGGTTCGAGCGAGCTCGACATCCCATCGAGTTCCCTCGATCACCGGCCTGCCGAATGCCTCGTTGGCCGACCTCAGTGTTGCCGCGATCCCCGTCGGCGAGTTTGCTCCGATCGTTTCTGCAAGGTCGTGGGCGATGTCCCGCACGGCAGTGGCCTCGACAGCGCGGTTGACCAGTCCCCATTCCGCTGCTTGCTCGCCCGAGATCAGGCGGCCGGTGAGCAGCAGATCCTTTGCACGAGTCGCCCCGATCATGCGTGGAAGCAGGCGCGTCCCCCCTGCACACGGAAAGATCCCGACTTTCGTCTCCGGAAAGCCCAGGCTCGCGCTCTCTCCAGTGATCCGGAGGTCACAGGCGAGTGCGAGTTCGAGTCCGCCCCCGACCGCCGCCCCTTCGACGGCGGCGATATACGGGACAGGTGACGTGTGTATCTCCTCTATCGCATCGATCGCTGCTGACACTTCGTCGATAAACTCGTCCGGTGATTGGTCCAGATCACCGCCGGCACTGAACGTGTTTCCCGCGCCCGCCAGGATGCCGACCCTGGCCTCCGTCTCGCTAACGTGCTCGACCGCCTCCCCGAGATCACGGGCGAGAGTCACCGACAGCGCATTTTTTCGCTCGGGCCGATTCAACGTTATCGTTGCAATATTACCATCTATTTCGAGTGTCACCACATCACTTTCCACTGACATAACACTGTCAACAACCGTCGTCGGGATAAATCGTCTCCCGTGACACCGGGCGCTCTTCTACTGGTTGCGCCGTTTTCGCCCCCTTCCCGGTCACCCGGGTTAGGACGCGGCTCGACTCTCCCGACTCGGGCAGTACGTCGACGCAGTGCGAGACTCGACCGGCGAAGAGACGTCCTGTCTTGACCGACGACACTGGGCCCCCTGGGCCGAGGTAACCCATCGAAGCGCGTCTGGCTGCGCCCGGAACGTGGACTGGTCGGAGTTGCAAACGCCTCGTCTCCGGAGTGCACTGCTACTCTGTCTCGCCACTAAACGCAGAGGCTGAGCCGTTGTCCCTTTTCATGGAAGTGTTTCCGCCTCGGGGGCGCCGCTGGCGACCCACTTGACGTGAAAAGTTCGTTCCACTCGGACGTGATTTTGTTACACACCACGAACCCATATCTGTGGGCTCAGACCGCGATACTAGCGTTTTGTGAGAGTATGGCGTAACTGAATCACGTCCGAGTGGAATGTGTCGGCGGAAGTCCGCGCTGTTCGAGAGGGGCTCGACGTGGCCCTCAAGGGCGATGTCCCCCCGCTCGACGAGTTGCAGGACTGCTGCTGCTGTGAACGACTTCGCACAGGAGCAGATGCCAAACAGCGTGTCCGGAGTCGCCGGGGTGTTGTCCTCGAGCGTCCGTGCGCCGAACCCCGCGGCGTACACGCAGTCGTCACCGTCGCTGACAGCGACAGCCCCACCGGGAATCCGGTTGTCGCTGAGCTAGTCCGCGACGAGCGTCTCGACGGCCGTTCGCTCCCTGTCCGGAAGGGTGTCGGTCGACACGACCGGTTATGGCATCGGGGGAAAGCTAAAAACCCGCTCCTCTCTCCGAGTACTCTGCTGTTTCGCTATCCACGCATCAGGTTCATCACTTCGTCAGCGACGTCCGGTTCGACGGCAACCACGTAGCGGCTGCCGGGTGTCAGCGTCGTCTTGGGGCGAGCGACCCGGTTGCCGTCGTCGTCGGAGACAATCAGCGTCCCCGCGGGAAAGCGCACGTCGGTCAGTTGTTTTCCGGCAGCCGGGGCCCCCTCTTCGACGCGGACGAGCATGATGTCAAGATTGCCGGTCACGTCGGCCAGCGTCTGGACGTCGCTGCCGACGATTTCGTTCGCCGCCACCCGTGCACCGGCACGCTCAGGAAAGAGAACCGCATCGACGAACCGAGTGTAGGCCTTGCCCGCCTGGCGATCGATACGCGCCACCGTCCGGATGTCGGGTGTCAACTCCGTCGCAGCCAGACAGACCGCCAGATTCAGCCCGGTTTCGCCCGTGAGAGCCGCAATCGCGTCGGCTCGCTCGATGCCGGCCTGTTCGATAATGTCGGGATCCGTCGCATCGCCCTGGATGACTGTCGCCATCCACTCGTCGGCGATCGCCGAGACGGTCCGTTCGTCGCGTTCGATAATCGTCACGTCGTGACCGCGGTCGGCAAGTATCTCGGCTGTCTGGAAGCCGACGCGCCCGCCACCCGCGATAATGGCGTCGAGATTGCTGGTCATGGATTCAGTCTTCAGCCTCCGGTGTAATTTCGGTGTCGGTCTCCGTCGCGCCGGGTTCCGGCGACGCTCTCACCCGCCTGAGTATGAAATAGGCGACCCCCCCAAGCAGGATCCACGCCACGCTGAGCCCCAGCGCCAGCGGATCCGTCCGTATCAGATACTCCACGAGCACGCCGGTCAGGATCAGGTTGAGCGCGACGCCGATCACCGGCGGCGCCGGATAGAACGGCATCTCGTAGGGGCGATTCATGTTCGGGCGTTCGCGGCGGAGCCGGATCACGGCCACGTTGACGATAATAAACGACAGCAGGAAGAACAGGCTCGACATGTTGCCCGCGCTCTGCGTCGGGAGCGCTACCGACCCGAGCATCACGACCGCGCTCGCGAGGATTGCCACGAATGGCGTCCCGTAGCGGTGGTGAAGCTGGCCGAAAGAGGGCAGCAACTGCCCCTCACGTCCCATCGAGAACGCCACCCGCGAAGAGGCAATCACGACCGCGTTCAGCGCAGTCAGCGTCGAGAACACTGCCCCGAAGACGATGAGCGCGCCGCCGTTCTGGATGATCGGCAGCCCGGTCGGCATAAACGACGTCGCCGCCGCGGCGATGCCTGCCTCGCCGGCTTCGGCAAGTCCGCTGGCCCCGAGCGTACCGATGGCGACGGCCACGACCGCCAGATAGACGATCACGGTCGCAACGAGACTCACAAAGATCGCTTTCGGGATGTTCTCACGTGGGTTCTCGACCTCCTCGGTGACGGTGGTGATGAGGTCGTATCCCTCGAAGGCGATGAACGTAAGTCCCATCGCCGGCAGGACCGCGGCTGCGCCGCTGCCTTCGGGGAACAGCGGCTGGAACTCGGCTCCGGAAAACATGGGGGACGAGAGACCGAAGGCGACGAACACTAGCAGGATGCTCACTTTGATGATGGTGAAGATCGTCTCGACGCTCCCGCTGGCAGCCGTCGAGACGGCATTCAGCGCCACCAGTCCGAGCACCGCAACGAACGCCAGCAAGAAGGCGGTTGGCACCGCCGTATCGACGACCGGTACCACGATACCACCCACCTGATCCGGCGGCGGGACGACGCCGTAGACGTGCAGCAATTCGAGAAAGTTCGGCGCAAAGCCGAGTGCATACAGCGCTCCTGCGATCATGTAGGCGAACCAGAGCATCCAGCCCATAATGAACGAGGAGAGGTCGTCGAAAATCTCCCGAACGAAGGCGTATCCGCCGCCGCTTTTAGGGATTGAGGCAGCGAGTTCGGCATACGAGAGGCCGGTGAAGGCGGTGACGACACCGTTCAGCGCGAAGACGAGGATCGCGGCTGGACCGGCGATTTCGGCAGCTAGCCCCGTCAAAACGAAGATACCGGCTCCGATCATCGCTCCCATGCCGATCATCGTCGCGTCGAGCAGACCGAGTTCTGCCTCTGGAGATCGTGTCTGACTCCCGCTCATTACGTACAACCCCTGTTTCGTTCCTCGTACATCGTACGCTTTCGGTGATCTGTTCGACCCACTTTATGACCGGTGTGAGTTCCTACGTTGTAAAAATTATCCCGTCATTTCATGAATGCCTGTACGGGACTTTGTTCGCTCCCGACACATTCCGAGCGCGTAGGAATCCGGGAGACCATTGAAGACGACGCAGTCCGAAGCCGCAAACTATGCCCCAAATAAAACGGTTCGTCATCGCCGGCGGGGGACGAGTTGGCCTCCAGACAGCCGAGACTCTCGCGGACCAGGGCCACGAGGTGGTGTTGATCGAGTCCGACGAGGAACGTGTCGAGGAACTGTCAGATGCCTACCTCGGTCCCGTCATCCATGGCGATGCCACGCGCCCCTCGATCCTGA
>JAZKTU010000141.1:0-7417 GCA_036625385.1 Halovenus sp.
GTTTTTAGAAAAATGTATACGGACCATCCCAGTAGATTGGAATGTGCCACACCGTGGCACGATGTGCTATGAGTGACGACGCCCCAACAGACGACCACGAGGAGCACAGTGATTCGACACCAGCAAGCGGCTTTTCGCGACGTTCTCTCCTCGCGCTTGGCGCGCTCGGTTTCGGCGGTCTCACCGCCGGATCCGGCGTCGTTGCCGGTGATAGCTCCGAGCCCCGACCCTGGAAGCAGGATGTCGACGCGCAAGGCTACGATCTGATGGATCTCGGGTCGGTCTCCATGTCGGCTAACTCCACTGCAATCACCGATTTCGAGGGGAACAACCTCGAAATCGACAGCGGGACGCTGACCACCGAGATCGACGACTTCGCCGGCGACAATCTCTCGGTCGACAGTGGTGTATTGAACGCAGACCCACCCTGGGAGGATACAGACAGCGACGGACTGCTGGAAACGCCCGACTACGATGGTATCGACATCACCGACGCCGAAATCCAGAACCTCTCCGAAACCTACTATACCAGCACCTTCGGCGACGACGGCCAGGCGATCCACGATGCGATGGCCGAGACCGACGGTGACTCCTGGGCACGTATCGTGATCGACCCGATCGAATCCGCGCCGTACATGGTTGAGAATCCACCGGTCGAAGTCCCCTCGAAGACCGTCGTCGACGTTCGCGAGCACGTGAAACTCGGCGCGGAAGTTCTCGAAAATATGTTCCAGAACGAGAACTTCGCCGACGACGCCGTCGACGACGAGGAGATCCACTTCGTCGGTAACGGAGGCAAACTCGACGGCAATCGGGAGAATCAGCTCGGCAGGAACGCGGATGTCGGGCCCAGAGCCAGCGGCTTCCACCGAAACCCGATCACGATTGCGGGCGTCGATGGCTGTAGCGTCCGGAACCTCACCATCGTCGAGTCAATCTTCCACGGTGTCGCGACACCCGCCGTGAACGGATTCCTCTGTACCGGATGTGACCTCCGAAACCACAACCAGCGCGGAGTGCTCGTCCACTGGCGAACGACCGACGAGCGGTCGCAGTTCAACGTCCGCGTCGTAGATAATTACCTCTCGAATACTGGCGCCGGTGGTATTGCAGGAGGCATCGGGTTTTCATCCGGTCAGAATGTGGTATGTGCAAACAATACCATTGAAGATTCACTTCTTCCGATTGGTGCTGGTCCTGGAGACGCTGGCGTCATCGCGGACAATATGGTGATCGCAAACAATACGATCCTCAACGGGCGAGATCGGGCGATCGCCTGTTCTCCGCGAGGCGGTGAAGATAACAAAGGGATGGCTATTGTCGGTAATACGATCAAATGTACCGAAAACACCTGTGAAGGGATTTTTATCGGGAACTCCGGCGACGGGCTAAACAATATCTCGATCAGCGATAACTCGATCCGGACATCTGGTGCCCCGATCACGATTTTCGGTGAAGCGGGAGTGACGATGGAGAACATCTCTATCGGAAATAACGTTTTCACAGCAGGGATAGACACTCGAAAGGGTATTCAGCTTATTGACGTAGAGAACATCACGATCACCGGAAATGTCGCCTATGAGTGTGGGGTCGGTGGCGGTATTCTCGTATGGGGTCGAGAGAAACCTGCGTCGGATATATTGATTGCCAACAACCACTGTCGGGATAACGGACGTGGCGACAACATTCCGCAAAACTGTGGGATCCATCTCCGCGGAGAGGTGGTCGACAGCACGGTAATCGGGAACAGATGCACGGATACGGGGTCTGGGCTCCAACGCGTCGGTATCTTCTCGAGTAGTGCCTGTGAGAATATCGTCTATCTCTCGAACGACCTGCGAGGAAACGTCGACACTGGACACGACCTGAACGGAAGCGGTCGGATCACCGACCCGGTCAACCAGGACACCACCGAAGACTACAATATCACGTAGACACCGTCAGGTCGGGCAGGCGATAGAGGCGTGCAAACGCCCCGTTCCCTGTGCTGGAAGTCTCGTTGTGGATACTACCCATATCTATATGACCATCGCCCAACCGATATCGTGACGTATACCAATGACAGACACAGTCGCCGATCCGATCGTCGTCCTCCCCGGGGCCGCACACGGTCTCCCCGTCGAGGAGTACGTCCAGTTACTCCGGGACCGGCTGCCGGACCACGAGATCCGTCTGGCACGAACCAGCGAGCAGCAACGTGAGGCCATCTCTGATGCAGTGATTGCAACGGGCGGAACTATCGACGCCGACCTCGTTAGCGAGGCCACGGAGCTCGAACTCTTCGCCTGCCGGTCTGCAGGGACTGAGTCCCTTCCGATGGATGCCCTCGAAGACCAGAACGTCGTCGTGACGAACGGTTCCGGCGTCTACGGTGTCCAGGCAGCCGAACACGCCGTCTGTAGTATGCTCATGTTTGCACGGCGCTCCAGATACGGGTTCCGTCGGCAGGAAGAACGCGAGTGGCAACACTACCAGGCCGCGGGTGAACTCACCGGGAGTACGGTGACAGTACTCGGCCTCGGGTCGATCGGTCGGACGATCGTCGAGCGACTCCAGGGATTCGACGTCCATACGGTCGGTGCGAGATACACTCCCTCGAAGGGTGGCCCAACCGACGAGGTGATCGGCTTCGACCGGGACGCCGTACAGGAGGCCCTCAGCCGCAGCGACTACCTCGCCGTTGCCTGTCCACTCACCGATGCGACGGAGGGGTTGATCGACACGGCGGAACTCGGGGCGCTACCGGCCTCAGGTGTGCTGGTCAACGTCTCCCGCGGCGGTATCGTCGACACCGACGCGCTCGTTCGGTCGCTTCGCTGGAATCAACTCCGGGGGGCGGCCCTCGACGTGATCGACCCGGAGCCGCTGGATCGCTCGCATCCGCTCTGGGAGTTCGAGAACGTCATTATCACGCCGCACATGGCCGGAAGCTCCCCGAAGCTCTGGGAACGGATGGCGGATCTCCTCACGACTAACGTCGAACGGATCGAGGAGACGGGGCGTTTCGCGGATTTGGAGAATGTCGTTTCTCCCTGATACGGATCGTTGTGATTCGTTACCGCGACGCTGATGCAGTGTGGTGGTTTCAGAGCCCCAGACGCCGAGATCTGGGCGGCACTGCCGAAAAGAGTCACAACAATCCGTACGAGTCGGCGAAGCTACACTGACAGTGGCTGTTGCGACTCGGTACCGCCGTGGCGGTACAAAACGCGGGCGTCACGGTCTGAAACACAGACATACGACATCCGGTCGGGAACATACTCGCAACAACCACTATGACACACCAGCGGGGAACTCGCCGCTGCGTTTTTTGCTCAGTCAGTGCTCGCCCAGGATTCCGTCTGGCTGTCGTTGACGACGTACCGGGGTGTCCCGTTCTGGAGGACGGCGACAACTTCTTCGGCGGCCTTTCTCTGGAGTTCCTCTCTGGACTGTTCGGAGTACCATGCGGCGTGTGGTGTGATAATCACGTCATCGAGGCCCAGCAACGGAGAATCATCCGGTGGCTCCTCTTCCATGACGTCAATGGCGGCGCCCCGGATCTCGTTTTCTGTGATCGCCTCGTAGAGTGCGGACTCGTCGACGACCGGACCCCGCGAAGTGTTGATGTAAATCGCGCTCTCTTTCATCGCGCCGAAGGTGTCTGCATCGATCAGATGGTGTGTCTCCTCCGTCAGCGGGGGGTGTGACGAGATCAGATCCGACCGGGCGAATAGTTCCTCGAACCCGACCGACTCGACGCCATATTCCTCGACCGTGTCGTCCGGGACGTGAGGATCGTAGGTAATGACGGTGAGGTCGAACCCATCGACTTTCTCGGAGACGCGACGGGGGATTTTTCCGAACGCGACGAGACCGAGGGTCTTCCCGCGGAGACGTTCTAGTGGTGCTTCGACCTCCCATTCCCAGCCCCCGCTGTTGACGTGTTCGCGATACTGTGGGATCCGTCGCACAGAAGCCAACAGGAGAGACACAGCGTGTGTCGATACCTCTTCGACGCTGTAGTCGGGGACGTTCGTGACCGTCACACCGTGATCGGTTGCGGCTTCGATGTCGATGTGGTCGACGCCGATACCGTACGAGGAAACCATCGTGAGGGTATCGATACGCTCGAAGACCTCTTCGGTAATGAGGATGTTGGTGGCCGTGAGCAACGCATCGATACTGCGGCCCTCGGCGGCATCGATGATCTCCTCTGCCGAGCTTGCTTCAGTGACGATTAGATCGATCCCAGTCTCTTCAAATACGCTTCGCTCCGGTTCCAGGTCCGGGAACACGGTCTCTGTTACGAGTACGTTGTCGGACATCGGTATCAGTCACTTCGACTCTTATCTAGGCACTGTCTTAATTGTAGGGGCTTGGATGCCAGGGTGGTCATCTGTGACTGACACTCGTGGTAATTCACGGGCAGGGGCATAGTTTTTTGTCGTCCGCCCTACCACGGTGAGGTATGTCCTACAGCCTTCTCCTGACCGGGGCCAGGGTGATCGACGGAACCGGAGCGCCGTGGTTCGACGGTGCCGTTGCTGTTCGCGACGGTCGGATCGAGCGCGTACTGTCCGATCCGGAACCCGACCTGACGGCCGATACTGTCATCGATCTCGACGGCCTTGCGGTCGCTCCTGGCTTCATCGATGCGCACTCTCACTCCGATCTCGCACCGTTTGGTGGCTCGCCATTCGAGCCCAAGATCCGGCAGGGCGTCACGACGGAGGTTGTCGGACAGGACGGGATGACGATGGCACCGATTGACCCCGATCTGGGGGAGGAATGGGCACGATATCTCCGAGCCGTCATCGGCCACGTCGATGGCGAACAGAGCACGTGGCAGACGACAGAGGCGTATCTCGATGCGGTCGACGACGCAGACCCGCCAGCCAACCTGGCGATGCTCGCTGGTCACGGAACCATTCGGGCACAGGTGATGGGCATGTCAGACCACGACCCGACGGCGGCCGAACTCGAGGAAATGGAGGCGCTCGTCTCGCGGGCGATCGAGGCGGGCGCAGTCGGGTTTTCGACGGGGCTCGAGTACTCCCCACAGCGGTACTCGGACACCGAGGAGGTTCGGCGTCTCGCCGGACAGCTCGCAGAGTCCGGCTTGCCCTTCGTCGCGCACATCCGGAGCTACAGCCGCGACATGTGGGCCGCGCTCGACGAGTTCATCGACATCGGGGCGAGCGAGGCGATCCCGGTTCACCTCTCGCATTTCAAATTCGGCGGGGACAAGGTCGGGAAACACGAGCGCGGGCTCGAACTCGCTCGCGCAGCACGAGACCGGGGCGTCGACCTGACTGCCGACCTGTACCCGTGGGTTCCGGGGAACAGCCTCCTGCTCGCACTGTTGCCACCGTGGGCACACGCAGGTGGGCCGGACCAGATCCTCGACCGGCTTCGCGACGACGAGACTCGCAGTCAGATCAGAGCGGACATGGAGGCAAACGACGGTAGCTGGGACATCGGCTGGGACCGACTCCTCCTCAGCCACGTCGGATCGACGGACAACGAGTCGATGCTCGGAAAGACGCTCGGCGAGATCGCCAGACAGCAGAAGGTGGAGCCGTTCGATCTCATGTGTACACTCCTGGTCGAGGAGGAACTCGAAGCGGCAATCGTGTCGCTGAACCCCGCCGAGGGAGCCGAAGCCGATATCCGCGGCGTCCTCGCCGACGAGCGGGTGGCGATCGGGTCGGACGCGATAATGGGGAAACACCCACACCCGCGCATGTTCGGCGCCTATCCGCGGTTGCTCGGAACCTACGTCCGGGAACTGGACCTGTTCTCGCTCGAGGAAGCCGTCCGGAAGATGACCTCGCTCCCGGCCAGGATCTACAACTTCGAGCACAAGGGGCTCATCCGACCGGGAATGGACGCAGATCTCGTCGTTTTCGACCCGCTCAACGTCGCCAGTCGAGCAACGGTCGAGGAGCCCCGCAACTATCCGCAGGGGATCCCGCACGTGCTGGTCGACGGCCAGTTCATCATCCGGGACGGCGAGCGAACCGACGCGAATCCTGGGGGCACGCTCCGATCCTGATACGGTCGTGCGTGCTTATTTTCGAGCAGTGTCGCACAAATCGGTGTCTCGACCTCCAAAACCAGCCATCTGTGACGACAGAGCGGTAAAAAGTCACGCACGACCGTATGAAGGAAGCGGTCCCCCCGACGTAACGACTCCCTCGAACACAATACGCACGTAATTTTATTATTCTGAGGTGTGACGGGAACTCTATGGAGATTACGATCCTGGGAACCGGGTCTCCGCCGGTTCCACAGACCGACCGCGGTGGCATCGGAATCCACCTCTCGCTGGGTGACGACGACGTTCTCGTCGATTGTGGGCCGCTGACCGTGCACCGGATGGTCGACCACGGGATAGATCTCGTCGACATCGAGGACGTGTTTTTTACTCATCATCACATCGACCACAACAGCGATTTCTTCCAGTTTGCGATCCTGGGCTGGTCGCTCGGTCGCGATACGTTGACCGCGTACGGTCCCGAGTACACCAAAGAGTTTGTCGAGGGAACTGCATCCGTCTATCACGACCACATCGAGAGCTGGCAGGAGTACGGCCACCCGCCCGAACACGATGCGGGGATACGAGACATCGAGGCGAACACTATCGACGACGCGTTCCCCGTTCGAACGTCGGACTGGGAGGCGACCGCCCACCCCGTACAGCACAATATCACGACCTACGCGTATCGGTTCGAGGAGATCCAAACCGGCCGTTCGTTCGTGTACACCGGAGATACGGGAGCGATATCGAGCGTCTCTACCTTCGCCGCTGAGGCGGACGTGTTAGTCCACGACGCGGCCCAGACGACCGCAGAGACGATTCTGGAGGAGGAGGTAATTCCGTCAAAGTACCTGCAGGAGCCATTCAAAACGGATATCTACGAGAACTATCTCCGCCGGATCGAATCCGACACCGACCAGGACGTTCTCAACCACCATGCGACGGCAGCGGAGGCGGGCGAAGTAGCCGCCGAGGCGAATGTCGACACGCTCGTACTGACACATCTCTCGCCCTATCACGACCGAAACGGAATGATCAGGCAAGCCAGGGAGGCGTTCGACGGCGAAATACATATCGCCGAACAAGGACTGCGCTTGACCGTCTAACTCCCCCCGTCTCGATTACTTCACTTTCCCGCGAGCCTGGACCTCCCAGACTTCCTCGACCACGCCGTCACGGTGACCGACCAGCGCGTCGTGGAGATTGATAGTCGTACAGACGTGGGGAGTAATTAACTCGACACGGTCGCCGGCGTCGAGCGTTCCTTCTGAGGTGTCGACGTAGCCGTGTTCCTCCGACGCGCGTTCGTAGCTGATATCCTCACGGAACTTCGGTACCGGATCCAGTCCCTGGATGTCCATCGAGATCGACTTGCTTCCCGCGTCTACAACCGTG
>JAZKTU010000142.1:0-7400 GCA_036625385.1 Halovenus sp.
CGCCGGCCTCTTCCCACCCGGCATCGCCCGCCTCTTCCCGAAGCGCGAACAGGTAGTCGAGCCCCTCCGCCGGCAGCGCCTCTACCCCGTCGGTCAGTCGTGTCCGGATCAGATACCGACCGATTGCGTTCCCGATCACGGGCGTCGGAGCCGGATCGCTCTCGTCACCCTGTGGTTCGTAGCGTTCCATCAGGTCGGCCAGTACCGACCATCCCTCGGCCGTGACGACGGCGTCCAGATGGGTCGCCAGCGGTTCGAAGTAGTCCCAGAACAGGTCGTTTGCGTGGCTACGTTGCTCTTCCTGCTGTGCTTGCTGGATCAACCGTTCGTGTTCCGCGAGTGCCTGTTCGATGGCGTCCACGGTCGGCTCTCGATCGAGAAGCGCATCCAAGTCGGTGGTGTCGCTCAGTTGCGACGCTGGCTCGTCTTGGGGAACTTCTTCGGGCAACAGTACCTCGATACGCTTGCGATCGATGCGGCCCAACTCCTCCCAGTCGTGGGCAGCGGCGAGATGTTCGGCGAGCCCCTCGTCGTCCTCGAAGGTGGCGTCACAGTACTGGCAGTCGGGCATACCCGGGGATAGCGGCCACCCGACATTAGGTCTTGACGCTGTCGCTGCCGTGCCGAAAGAGTCGGCCTGAGCGAACGGACAGCCACTCTGCTGTGCCACCAGCGGGCCGACGGGTCGCAAGGACGACATACGAGCGACCTCTTGTGCCGTTCAACGTATGTTCGTCGTGACTAACCACGTGTCGATCGCCGACGCATCCGAGAGACGCTACGAGATGGATGTCGAAAAACACGCCGAGCGATACCTCGTCGGTCACCCCGGATTCAGGCGGCTCGAACTGCTGTATCCTGAAACCGACGGTGACTACCTGCTGCTGGCGTACTGGGACTCGGAAACCGCATTCGAGCGATGGACAGAAACCGACGATTTCGAGGAGGCCCACGACGAGTTGATCGAAACCATGTTTCTCGGCCCGGAGAGCGTCGACCGGTATCAGTCGGCGACGTCAATCGACGCTTCCTGACGGCGCTTCAACAGGACCGTCGAGGGTGGCGTTCTGATACTGTCGGCTGTAACATTTTGAAGGAATTCGACACCCCGGGGTGTCGAATATCTTTACGCACTTACAGCCGACAGTGTGAGTGGAGAACGGGATCGGGTATCCTCCTCCGTGATCGGAATCACATGTTCAGCGGGACTATGGACGTTTCTGGTCGATGATAGCGGCGGTTTCGGTCTCTGCGATGAGATCGGTGTCGGCAAGGAGCGAGTCGAGTTCCGCCGGCTCGTAGACCTCCTTGACGATGCAGTAGTAGTGTGACGGCGTGCCGAAGTCGTAGACGAGACTGAGACGATCTCCCTCCCAGAGGGAAGCCCGCTCGGCGACTTCACCGATCGTTATTTCGCTCGCCAGCGTGTCCGAGGGATTCGAGTGCTGGTGGTCTGGGACGACGTTGATACTCGAATCGAGGTACTCGTCTTCGAGACCGTACATTCGGAGGTGGAAGTCATCTAGTGTGGTGAACCGGCACACGAGCCTGTCCAGTTCCGCCATCGTCGTTTCTGGACGGACGACGATGTCGTACCACTCCTTACGGGCACGCCCCTTTTGCTTCCATCGGAGGCGGTAGCCGACCGTTCCGATTCGGTCAGTTACTCCCTCTTGCTCGCGTTCGACCTGCTGGCTAAGTGTCTTCCGTATATTCGACCAACAGTGCGAACACAGCCCCTCGGGAGCAGTCCCCTCGAAGTCGAGTTCACCACCTCCCTTTCTGGCGGCGTACTCTGCGAGCGAAATGATATCGGTTGCATATGATGCGGAGCTATGACCGCACATCAGTTCACCCGGCACTCTCCAGCGCAGCGAGAGCAACGCCTCGTAGGGGTCTTTCTCCGCCACCATCGCTTCGAACTCGTCACGTTGCTCGTCCGACACCATCCGTCTGAACTCGTCGAGTTCCTTGGCGGGATCCGCACCGGCCGTATCGAGGATGTGATCCGCATAGTCTTCCGGCCCGAGTAAGATCTTGAAGCGGTCGGTCGTGTCGTCGGCTATCATCACGTGAGTAATTGGTTTGGCAGTCTTTCATTTGTTCGGTGTCGCCCGTGTTGATTGGACGAGAGTATTGGATATTTGAGTGAGGTACGAGCATAGTTCCTGCAGTGCCGCTACGACGGCGCCGAGGCTGTATCTCCGGCCTCTGGATCGAACGGGAGGTTGATCAGGAGTTCGTCGAACCAGACGATCGGTCGTTTCCGCTGTCCTTCCTCCTCGAAGTAGATGATTCCCAGTCGGGCGAGCCGAGCGAGTTCTTCGTGGACGTTCTTTACGTCGCGACCGACGACGCGTGCGGCCTCGTTGATACTCTCTGGCTCGTCACGTCGTAACGCCTCGATCAGGTCGAGAACTCTCGGGGTGAGCGTTTCCATCAGATCGTCGTAGCTACCGAACGAAAGGGTCGGAGACGAGTCGACGCTGTCTTTGGCTTCGAGATCTCGTATCGCACTCCGGATATCGTCGTGGAACGCCTTCGATGACGGTACCGTCACGACGAGTCTCGATTCGTGCTGGAGCTGTTCGCGTTCCATCGGGTGCAGCGGTGGCGTGTCGGTCATTGGAATCACCTCGTGGGATGGTTCGTTCACTCGACCTCGAACGCGGCTTTCGGAATCTCGTCCCAGAACCGATCCCAGAGTGCTACCATACCGGGAAACTCGATGGTCGTCGGTGCCGGGTCGGGTGCCGCGTGGAGTTCGTGTCCTTTCGTGGGAGTTGTCGTAGCGGCGGATCGTCTCGTCGTCGAGCGTTTCTGGGGGATTCGGTCGGGTCGCGCCGTAGTGGAGCTTGCAGGCCCACCCAGAAGGATAGGCTTCCGCCGACGTCTGCATCACGAACACGCTGACGACGGTATCGTCGGCATATTTTTTCGCTCGACTGATTCCGTCGAGGTCGTCTTCGGTCGGCGGACACATCCTCTACTATTGGTTCAGCAGCCAATATCATAGTTCTATTGGTTAGAAGACCAATGGTATGGCTTGCGGGGGCGGTCGGGATACGAGCGATCTCACACCCCTCATTTCCCACGGCCACCGAGTCGGCATCCCTTTCAGCATCGACGGCGTCAGTACCCGATATGACCGAACTTTCGCGCGATAGCGACGACCGAGAGGGGCCGGGACGTTCGAAGAGATAACTATGTCAGGAAAAGATCGCTACTACAACCGCGCGAAACAGGAGGGGTACCGCGCCAGGTCCGCCTACAAACTCCAGCAACTCGACGAGACAGCGGGGTTGCTGGGCGAGGGGCGGACCGTCGTCGACCTCGGTGCCGCGCCGGGCGGGTGGCTGCAGGTTGCCGCCGAGCGGGTTGGCGAGCGCGGCACGGTCGTCGGCGTCGACCGCCAGCGCATCGACGTCCTCGAAGACCCCGACGCGACGGTTGCCTTCGTCCGGGGAGACATCACCGACGACGCGACGAAGGCGGACATCCGGGGGACGGTAGCCGACGCGACCGGGGACGACAGCAACCGCCCGGTCGACGTCGTGCTCTCGGATATGGCCCCGAACATGACGGGCGAGTACGACCTCGACCACGCCCGGTCGGTCCACCTCGCCCGGCAGGCACTCGAGGTTGCCGAGGAGCTGGTCGGGACCGGTGGCGACCTCGCGGTGAAAGTCTTCGACGGCCGGGACCTCGAGACCCTCGTTGCCGACGTCGACGACCACTTCGAGTACGTCCGGCAGGTCCGCCCCGATGCGTCGCGAGACGCCTCCTCGGAACTGTACCTCGTCGGGAAGAACCGGCTGACCGCGCCGGTCCGGGTCGGTGACGAACTCGACGTCGAAATCGTCGACGTCGGCGACGAAGGTGACGGCATCGCGAAAGTCGAGGGATTCACCGTCTTCGTCCCTGGCGGGACCACCGGCGAGATGATGCAGGTGCGGATCACCGACGTGAAGCCACGCTACGGATTCGCGGAGAGAATCGAGTAGGCTCCGGGAACCGGAGCCGAGTATCGACAAGCGGTGGGTGCGTCGGGTTCGTTCAGGAGTCGCCCGTCACTGACGGCGTCACTCGTCGCCGCCGTCGGTGACCAGTTCGACCTCCGTGTCGGCCTCCTCGTTCAGGAACGAGGGGTCCGACTCCTCCTCGGTTGTCTCTTCTTCGCTGCGCCAGTCGTGAGGAATGTGTTCGTGACACATGATTCATCATAGCATACGGCTTCGCGGATATGAATGTTCCGGCGTCGCAGTCGCCCGGTGTAGTCTGGCGGCGTCATAGTGGTTGTTGCGATTATTTTCGCGACCGGGTTACGGATTTCCGTGGTTCAGGGCGTGAAGCCCGCGTTTTGTCCCGCCACGGCGGTAAAGAGTCGCAACAGCCACTATCAGTCCCCGCCGGGAGCCGCGGCTGGGTCGGTGGCAGTGCGAGACCGGACCAGCCCGACCACGAGATAGACGAAGGGCGTGTCGAGTGCCACGAGCGCGAGTTTGAACAGATACTGCCCCACGACGAGCGTCAGGACCGCATCGAGCGGGAGCCCCTGGAAGAGGAGGAAGGCGACGGTGATGAAGATCACCGTATCGACGAACTGGCTGGTCGCCGTCGAGACGACGTTGCGAAGCCAGAGGTGCTCGCCGGCGGTGTACTCCCGGAGGCGGTGAAAGACCAGCACGTCCCAGTTCTGGCTGACGATGTACGCGAGGAGGCTGCCGGCGACAACACCGGTGCTCGCCGCCAGCGTCTGTGCGAACGGCTCCTGGCCGACGTCCGAGACGGGTGCGATAGGAGCCCAGACGGCGAGCCACACGAGCGCCAGCAGGACGAAGTTCATCAGGAAGGCAACGTTGACCAGCAACTGCGCCGCCCGCTTGCCGTACAGCTCGGTGTAGCAGTCCGACGCGAAGAACGTCAGTGCGTAGGCAAACACCGCGGCGGGGACGAGGATGGCGTCCCCGGTCACCGGCAGCGAGACGGGCAGGGCAACGGCGACGACCTTCGAGGCGGTTACCTGCGCGGTGACAAGCGCCGTGACGAAGAGCGCGGCGAGCGAGAGCTGTGGCAGGGCAAGCGCCGTCCCCGGCGGTTCCCCACCGACGGACTCAGTCGCCATCCTCCCCCTCGAGCCGGCCGTGTCGCGCGTCGATATCGTCGAGCAGGTCGAGCGTCTTCCGGATCGAGGCCCGGACTGCCTCGCTCCGGTTGACGAACTTCCCCTCCTCGCCGACGTGTTCGTCGAGGTCGTCCAGCAGTTCCTGTGGGATCTCGACGCTTACCTTGGGCATAATTCGACCACTCTATAAACGATATGTACCCCAGCCGAGCTGTCGATACCCTCGTGTTCTCTCTTCGGTACTCTCATAGTACTCTCACACGAATATCCAGAGTGTCTACTTAAAAAGTCTCCGGGCGACACCGCTTCGAGCTTGTGCGTCCAATTGGCTGAGATGAGTCTTCCACGATAATGTCGTTCCCGTACACCGAGGGGTCACAGCATGCTTCCCGGGCCCTGAGAACTGCCCAGTGGTATTACCGTGTGCGAGGGAGGGTTCCAGGATGTCGACATGGTCGTCCCACGGTCCTTCGAGCCGTATCCGTGGGGGGCTGTTCGACGGAGTACAAGAGATGTCTGAGTTCAAGCATTCAGTAGAGATCGAAGCACCAATCGAGTACGTCTTCGAGTTCGACTCGGACCCCGAGAACTGGACGAAGACGATGCCCGGCCTGCGAGACCTGGAGATCGTCGAGGAAACCGAGGAGAGCGTCCGGATGACCGCCGTCTACGAGATGCTCGGCATGTCGATTGACATCGAGGAGGAACTGACGATCGTCGAGCCAAACGAGCACTACCGCGTGACGATCGAGGGCGACGAGGTCTCCGGCGAGGTCAACAACTACTTCGAGGGGATCGATAACGGCACCCGTATCAGCCACCGCGCCGAGTTCGAGTTCGGTGACTCGCTGTTCGACCGGCTGCTGGCCCCGGTGGCACGGCGGTACAACGAACGTCAGTTCAAGAACCACCTCCAGCACACGAAAGAACTGATCGAGGCCGAAATCGAGGCCTGATCGAATCGAGTGCACTGTACGGAACCCGTGGACGACGGTCTGTACCAACATCTCGACAACGGAGTCCACATCCCCACCGGTATCGGCGAGGAGTATCCGGAAGGGCAACTCGATGCTGCTGGTCTCGAAGCGCCAGACGAGGAACGAGCGGTATCAAGCGATTCCGAAGATCGGAAACGCATCTCCAACAGGCGTGGGTTGTGACGTAGTGGCGAAACGAGCCACGACCGTCCTGCACCTGCTGTCGGACGGACCGGAGGCCGAGCTTGTCCGCCCGGGAGACGATACCCCGGTCGTCCGTCACCACGCCGGCGGTCAGTTCGCGAGCGAGAGCCTGCAGAGTGAGATCCTCCGGTGAGTCGAGAACGCCCTGCCAGAGGGCCTGTCGGTAGCTGTCACGCATATCCGAGAGAGTGCGGTCGGCTTTGGTCATGTACTCGGAGCGTCCCCCGTTCCCGGACAAACCTGTGAACTCTTCGGGGTCGAACTGGTCGGCCCCACGGAGCGCTTTCTCCGGGACGAACAGCCCACGAGCCACCCGGTCGCCCATCTAGTCGATGAACGCGTGGACGAGGCCCGCAGGGATCGTGACCCGTACCTGTCGGGGCTTTTCGTGACCACCCGGCCCTGTTGACCACGTCGTCCTCTTCGCCCACTCGCCAGCTCGCTCGTGAGCGAGGAGACCTGCGAGGTGGTCGTGTTCCCGCTGACCTGTCTGGCCGTCTACGGTGACGGGAAGCTACGGGCGGTGTTCCCGTGTTCGAGCGAAGAGCGAACGTGGACCGTCGACGACTGTCTCGACTGGATCGAGGTTACCCGGGACAGACGTTCGCCGGATAGCCCCATGTCGGAGCCGATCCACGAGACCAACCCGGTGGAACCGTGAGACGAGAGACGGCGCAGTTTGTCGGTTCGGCTCGACGGAAAAACTCCCCGTTGCACCAGCCAGGCGGTCACCCGGCGCGCCGGGCGAGGACGAGCAGCGCCTCGCTGTCCTCGAGCGCGTGCGGCGAGACTTCCTTCCTGCCGTCGAAGCGGACGACGTCCCCCTCGTCGAGGGTGTGTGTCTCGCCGGCGAGATCGACCTCGAGGCGGCCCTCCCGGAGGAACAGGACGATCTGTCGCTCCGGGTGGGTGTGTTCGGGGACGCGCTCGCCAGCCGCCAGCGCGAGGCGGACGACGTGCGGTTCGCCCGCATCGAACGGGCGGGCGTGTGGCGTTGCGGTCAGGTCGTCCAGCGAGGTGTGTTCGTGCATCGATAGGACAGTACTGTACGTGGTCGGATATGGATGAGGGGCGACGGGACGTGGTCGGGCATC
>JAZKTU010000143.1:0-7392 GCA_036625385.1 Halovenus sp.
CGGACCTCGCGGGCGTGGTCCTCGTCGTCGGTCGTGACGAACTGCTTTCGCTTCTCGTAGCCACGCGTCGTCCCACAGCGGGGGCACTGGCTGGTCTCGGGCCGGCCCTCGACGATCCACAGCGCCTGGCACTCGCCACAGCCAACGACCGCGTACATGGCCGAGAGTTCGCGGCCGCGAACAAGAATCCACGGGTCGGGCCGTGCCGGTAGCGGGGGCGACCGCGACGCGTGAAAGCGGTCACTGGGAGACCAGCAATCTTTTTCAGACCGGTGCCAGTACGTCGGGATACACCGTCCGGGTCGGAGCGAAGCACGGTCCGGCAGTCGGTCAGCCCTCGATACACGCGACACAGCATGAAGACGGTACGCGACAGGCTCGACGCGGCGTTCGCGAGGCACAGCATCGAGCGACAGCTCCACGGCGTCCCGCCCCACGAGGTGTACGAGGTGACAGTCGACGGGAGACGGGCGGTGTACAAGGCCGACACTGGCCCGACAGGGAGTGCCGGGATAGAGGGGCGGGTTATCGCCTTCGTCGGCGAGCGGACGAGCGCACGGGCCGGAGGAGACAGCCAGACGTGCCGAGGGGCTCCGAAACGCAGTGACCGAGACGATCGAGGGGTACGGGAGTGGCTGAGACGACGATACTTTCCGAACCGCTCGAAGATAATCACAGCAGTCCGTATGAGACCGCCGGAACCACCGGGATTTAGGGGAGCACGGGCCGACCGTCGGAGTATGCAGTCGATGGCACCAGCGGACGGCAAGACAGTCGAGGTCGTCGAGGGCGTCCACCTCACGCAGTTGGTAGAGGGTGAACGGATGAGCGTCCAGCACTTCCACATCGAATCCGGTGCGGCCGTCCCCGAGCACAGCCACGAACACGAGCAGTGTGGGTACGTGGCCGGGGGGACTTTCACGTTCCTTATCGGGGGGGAGGAACACGTCATCCACCCCGGGGAGTCGTTCGTTATCCCGTCAAACGAGCCCCACGCCGCCGAGAATCGGGCCGAGACGCCGGTCGACGGTATCGACGTGTTCGATCCGCCCCGACCCAACCCGGACTGGATGGAGTGATACTGTCGGCTGTAACATTTTGAAAGAATTCGACACCCCGGGGTGTCGAATATCTTGACGCACTTACAGCCGACAGTATGAGCAGCGGCGGAGTGGCCGCGGTCGCCGTCGACCCGAACAGAACGCTGTTTTATACACGCACTCGCTAGGGAGAAATAGTGCGTGCGACACTGACCCGCCGCGAGTTGCTCCAGGCAGCCGGCGCAGCGGCGCTCGTGGCCACCGTCGGGCCGGGCAGCGCCGCAGGGAGTGACCGCTGGCCCTCGTTTGCCGGCGACGCAGCGAACACGGGGTACAGCCCCGACGCCGCGGCACCGACGGCGGACGACGTCGGCCCGGCCTGGGCGTTCGAGACCGGCAGCCAGGTGGTCGGCTCGCCGGTCGTCGCCGACGGCACGGTGTACGTCGGGAGCACTGACAGCACGCTCTACGCGATAGCGCCGGGCGGCGCGGAGGGGTGGAGTTTCGACGCCGAGGGAGTGATCAGCGCGTCGCCGGCCATCGGGACAGTCGACGGCGAGCAGACCGTCTTCGTCGGCAGCGAGAACGGGCGCCTGTACGGAGTCGACGCGGCGGGCGGGACCGAACAGTGGCGCTTTGGCACCGAAAACAGCATTACAGCCTCGCCGACGGTCCACGAGACGCCCGCGGGTCCGACAGTCTTCGTCGGCAGCCGGGACGGTCGCCTGTACGCGGTCGACGCGACAGACGGGACCGAGCGCTGGCGCTACGAAACGAACTTCGCCGTCCAGTCGACGCCCGCAGTCACGAGCGTCGACGACGAACTGGTTGCCGTCGTCGGGAGCGACGATGGACAGGTCCACGCCGTCGCCGGCGGGGAGGAGCGCTGGACGGTCGAAACCGGCGGCTTCGTGCGGTCCGCCCCGACAGTCGTGGACGGGACGGTCTACGTCGGGAGCAACGACACCGGGATCTACGCCATCGACGCCGCGACCGGCGACGCCGACTGGGTGTTCGGCACCGACGGTGCGGTCCCCAGTTCCCCGGCGGTCGCCGACGGGACGGTCTACGTCGGGAGCCGGGACGGCCTGGTGTACGCCCTCGACGCAACGGAGGGGACCGAGCAGTGGACGTTCGATACCGGCCAGGCGATCACGTCCTCGCCCGCTGTGACCGCGGAGGCGGTGTACATCGCGAGTGCGAACGGGCAGGTCTACGGCCTGGGACTGGGTGGGGAGGAGTTGTGGTCCGTCGGGACCGGGCGGCGGGTCCGTTCCTCCCCGGCTGTCGTCGACGGAACCGTCTACATTGGCAGCAACGACAGGAACGTGTACGCCCTCGAGGCGGGCCAGGAAGCCCCGGTCGATCCGGGGACTGACGACGGCAGCGACGGCGGCGGCGGCGCGCCGGGGTCGTCCCCCGAGGACGAGCCGGGCACGTTCGAGGAGTTTCAGTTCCTGCTGTGGCCGGTAGTGATCGTCTCCGGCATTGCGACCGTGCTGGGGAGCCTGTGGGCGGCACGGCGCGTCGGTCTGTTGCCCGAGTTCGACCCCGACGAGGTCGACGCACCCGAGTGGAAGGCGACGGACCTCCCGGTCTGGGAGGTCGTGCTCGAGGACGTCATCGGACGCGCGTCCGAGACCAGCCGGACCGCGACCGAGGACGTGCTGGTGACGACCTTCCTCGACCGGGCGACGATGGACGCCCCGTTCGTGGCCTACGAGATCGAGTCCTACCGCGACGAACCCGCGCTGGTCCGGTTGCGCGAGCCGGCGGCCCTGACCGAGGACGACATCGGCGTCCTGCCGGGGAGCCGCGACGAGTGGCACGTCACCGACGACCAGCTCGTGTTCGAGCGGGTCGTCGACCCCGGGGAGACGATCAGGACGATGGTCGGCCGCCGGGACGTCGACCCCGAGGACGCCGGGCGCCTGCTGGACGGCCCCGACGTCGAGGTCGAAGCGGTCCGGGGTGACCGGGGCCACAGCGACGAGACACCCCAGTGAGGTGGCCCAGGGGTCAGATCGTCGAGACGTAGACGCCCAGCACGAGGAGGGCGTTGTAGAGGCCGTGGACGGCGCCGACGACGACGAGGCTGTGAGTGCGGGCGTACAGCCAGCCCCAGAAAAGTGAGACGGCAAAGAGCAGTGCAAGCGTCACCGCAGCCGACTGGACGCCGGCACCGAAATACACCGGGAGGTGGACGAGCGAGAAGAGGGTACTCGCGGCCACGATGGCGGTCACCGCGGTGAACCGTTCCGTGAGATACTTCTGGATGACGTTGCGGTAGAGCAGTTCCTCGACGGGCCCGTTGACGAGGAAAACGAGCGGAGCGAGCAGGAGAAGCAGCGTCGGGTCGTCCTGGCCGGCGGAGCCAAAGAGCGCGTGGTCGGCTGCCGGGAGGCCAAGCCCGGTGATCGTCGCGAGACCCGCCGCCCAGAGTGCGAGCGACCCGGCGACGCCGGCGACGACGAATGCGCCCTCCCGCGGGGAGGGCCGGGCAACGTCGAGATACGCGCGTCCGCGGTGTGTCACGTAGAGAAACCCGGCAGCGACCAGTGCGTAGCCGGCGTATTCGAGGATAAAAAGCGTGGGCAACAGGACGCGGGCCGGGAGGTCGACACCGAGCACGAGCACGGCAGCGATGCCGACGGCCTGGCCGACCACGAGCGCGAAAATGGCAAGTGCGGCGGCGAAATACACAGCGAAGAGTCGGTCGACTCCGACGGTCGTGCGACCGTGGTCCCCGAGGCGGGCAACGGCGTACCGCCGGGAGCCGTCCGCGAGAGAGCCCAGACAGAGCCCTGCCACGCCCAGCACGGTTCCGCGTTCGGCCGGGCCGAGAGGGCTCTCCGGAAGCGCGACGAGTCCAGCGACCGCGGTGCTGCCAACGAGCAAGGCGAGCACGAGCGCGCCGTGGATGATCGCAGCGATGATCGAGGGCGCGAGCGTCTCGACGCTGTCGAAAACCTCGGTCGCCTCGAACTTCGGCAGGACGGAGCCGATACCCAGTGCGAACGCGGCGCTCGTGACGACCGTCGCCGCCACGAGGACGGTCCAGAGGGCGAGCGCGCCGGTCGGGACTGCGACCGGGAGCGTGAGGGAAACGAGGGCAACACCGGCAGTTGCAAGCGGGACGCCAACGAGCAGCCCCGCGAGCAGGCGGGCGTGGACGAACGTCGCCGCGGGCGTCGCCGCGAGGACGAGCTGGGAGAGCATCGTTCCCTCGGTACCGAGCGGGTTCAGACAGAAGATACCGCCGGCGAACCAGCTCCCGAGGACAACGAGGCCGATCCCGGCTGCGACGGGCCCGCTGGCAGGCGAGTCGAGAACCAGCGGGAGGAGTCCGACCACGACCGGGAAGAGATAGTAAAAGAGGTAGACATACTGGTCCGGGCGGCGGACGGCTCCGCGGACGTATCCGAGTGTCACCCGGAGCGTCCCCGACCGGGCGAGTAGCCCGGCACGAAGCCCCTCGCCGCCCGTCCGGCCGATGGTCGCGCTCGGTGGCCGCTCGGCAATCCCACTGTTCTCGCGCTCGCGCCGGGCTGGCGTCACATACCAGTACCGCGGTGCGAGCCGGACGAGAACGCCGAAGGTGAGCGGCAGGGCAGCGAACAGGACGGCAGCAGCGAGGAGCGTCTGCAGGCCAAGGGGTTCGGCTACCGGCGAGCCGACAAACAGCAGGTCGACGTAGTAGCCAAGCGGCGTCGCGGGATCACCAGTCGGCAACGCGTCCACGCCGGCCTCGCCGCCGAACCGACCCAGCGAGAACCCGACGAACAGCGCGACGACGACGGCGACCATCGACAGCGAGGCAGTGACGAGTTGCCGGAGGTGCTCGGGGAGGCCAAGCAGTTCGACGCCGAGCCGGAGTCCGTAGCCCAGACAGAGCCCGAGCATGATGGCGAGCACCAGGACGGGAAGCAAGGCAGCGACGAACACGACGAAAAAAATCGGGGCCCGGGCACCCAGCGCGTACGCGAGCGCGCCGAGCACGCCCAGACTCAACAGGAGCAGCCAGGAGAAAAGCTGGTAGCCGACCTTGCCGATGACGATGGCGCGGGTTGACACACTGGTGAGCAACAGCGGGCGCACCGACTCGCGGGCGAGCGACTGGACGGCGCTGAGGCCGGCAAACACCGACCCGACCAGAAGGAGCGGGGCGAGCAGATTCCGGGCGGCCGCCACGACGGGAAAGTCGGCCCCTTCGCGGGTCGCGACGCCCACCTGGTAGGTCCCGCGGACGATGGTCACGACGCCAACGAGGACGAGCAAGCCGACGAGAACGGCGACGGCCTGCTCGCGGCGGGTCGTAACGGTCCGCCGGACGAAGTCGCGGATCTCCCCGCGGGCGATTGACAGCCCGACCCGCAGGTCGCTCCGGCTACGCATCCCTCACGGTATCCCTGTCAGTCGTGACCCGCAGGAACGCCGCTTCGAGCGTCTCCGACCCGTTGTCGGCGAGGCGCTCGGGGCTGTCCTCGGCGACGAGGCGACCCTCGTAAAGGACCCCGACAGTGTCTGCGAGTTCCTCGACGACCGGCAGGATGTGTGAGGAGAGCACGACTGTCGTGCCGGCTGCGACCTGCTCGCCGATGAGGTCGATGACCGTCCGGGAGGCGCGGGGGTCGAGCCCACTCGTCGGCTCGTCGAGGAAAGCCACGGCAGGGTCGTGGAGGAGTGCCTGCAACAGGCCGACCTTCCGGCGCATCCCCTGCGAGTAGGTGCCGATGCGGTCGCTTGCGGCTGCCTGCAGGCCGATACGCTCGAGCAGGGTCTCGACGCGCCGGTCCGAGGCCGCGGCGTCGAGGCCGCGGATATCAGCGGCGTAGGCGAGTTGTTCGCGGGCGGTGAACGACTCGTAGACGGGCGACTCGTGTGGCAGGTACCCGATGTGTTCCTTCACCCGGTCCCGGTCACTCACGGGGATGCCCATCACCTGCGCCTCGCCCGCGGTAGGTGGCGTCAGGGTGGTGAGCATCTCGACCGTCGTCGTCTTGCCGGCCCCGTTCGGTCCCAGGAGTCCGTAGACGGTGCCCCGGGGAATCGAGAGAGCGAGGTCCTCGACTGCGACGGTGTCGCCGAAGCGTTTCGTCAACTCGTCGGCGACGATGGCGGGTCTCCCCTCCGAACCGGCCGGGGACTGGGTCACACCTTCCATCCTGTTGGTCAATGGGTGCTCGGGTCAAAGAATCTTTGAATACGGACGGCCCGCGAGAGAGGACGGGATCCGGGAATCGGTCGGTCGGCGGAACCCACGCGGGACGACTCCGTGACGACCGTGCGACGTCCGCAGCGAGCCGACGAGAGACTCGCCGTCGTCGTCGAGATACGCACTCTCGGTATCGTCAAGGTCGGGTTCCGGAACGCCCTCGACGTATGCGTCGACTGCCCGCATCGCCGTCTCGTACAGTTCCAGCACACGGGCGTGGTCCTCGGGCCGGTACCGCCGCAGTGACAGGGGTGCACTCATCTCGGAGTCGGGGGAGATGTTCTCGCGGCTGCGCCGTGGGAGGCCGAGCGGCGTTCTACGAAAGCTTCTCGACGTTCTCGACGACGGCGTCGGTGTACTCGGAGGTGGCGAGTTTCTGGGCACCCTCGAGCTGGCGTTCGAGGTCGTAGGTGACCTGCTTCGAGGAGATGGTCGCCTCGACGGCGTCCTTGACGAGCCCTGCAGCGTCTCTCCAGCCGAGATAGTCGAACATGAGGACGCCCGAGAGCATCATCGCGGTCGGGTTGACCTTGTCCTGGCCGGCGTACTTCGGGGCGGAGCCGTGGACGGGCTCGGCGAGACAGAGCGCGTCCCCGAAGTTCGCGCCGGGGGCGATGCCGAGCCCGCCGATCTGTGCGCCACAGGCGTCGGAGAGGTAGTCGCCGTTGAGATTCATCGTAGCGATGACGTGGTAGTTCTCGGTCCGGGTAAGAATCTGCTGGAGCATGTTGTCGGCGATGCGGTCGTTGACCACGACGGCACCGTCGGGCTGCTCGCCACCACGCTCCTCCCAGAGGGTGTCCTCCGTGATGACCTCCTCGTCGTACTCCTGCTCGGCGACCTCGTAGCCCCAGTCGCGGAACTGTCCCTCGGTGAACTTCATGATGTTGCCCTTGTGGACGAGCGTCACCGAGTCGCGGTCGTGTTCGAGGGCGTAGTCGATGGCCCGCCGGACGAGCCGTTTGGTGCCGAACTCCGTGATCGGCTTGATGCCGATGCCGACAGCCCCGTCGTGGATAACGTCGTCGAAGCCCATCTCGTCCTCGACGAACTCCTTGACCTGTTCGACCTCGTCGGTGCCTTCCTCCCACTCGATGCCGGCGTAGACGTCCTCGGTGTTCTCCCGGAAGGTCACCA
>JAZKTU010000144.1:0-7333 GCA_036625385.1 Halovenus sp.
CCCACCTCCGCTAGATTGAGGTTCACACTGTAACTTGGAAGAACCGCGTACGATTCCCCTTGGTGACCTACTACCGCAAACAGGTCGGGGTTCCAACCGAACGACTGTCGCTCCCCGGCCTCGACACCGGCTGCGATTTGCGGGCCGTATATGTCGTTATTGCGCTGTCGCGTTCTTCCATCCCCGATGACACCGGTATCAGGGTCTGCATACGTATTCAGCCAGACCAACATGGAGAGGTCCTGTTCGAAGTGTACCGTCCCATGCTCAGTTGGGCTCTCCGCAGCCCGATCCTCGATTTCCGGTTGCAACGGAACGCTACTCGGTGCACCGCCGCCCAGCACCAGTGCGGCAGCAGCGCCAGTATTCAGGACGACGAAGACGGCAAGAATGACTGCAAAGAACGACCGGACTGCCATCCGGTGCCTGTCGGTCAACGACGTGTCTCGAGAGGAAACGAGCCGGCGATATAGCTTCCACGGGGCAGTGATCACGGCATAGGCACCGGCCACGGCCAGCAACGCAATGATGCTGAACGCGATCGCCATCGGCCTGCCGCCGCCCCAGATACCCGAGGCAAAAAACGTCAGCGAAAACGTGCCCAGCGTCGCCGCCGCGAGGACGAAATACTCGTCGAACACCTCGTGGTTCCGCCAGCGGGTCCCGGCGAACCGCTGGACGAACAGATACAGAACACCGACGGCCGTCAGCATCGCGATAAAGATGTATACCCATCGGGCCAACTCGATCGAAGCCGTCCCGTAGTCCCTCGTGAGCCGACTTGCGGTCCCACCACTCGGGGTCGCTGCTCCGGTCAGAAAGTCAGTCAGTGCCACGTTTATGCGCTCGAAAAACCGTTCGAGGCGAAGCCCGCCGCGGGAGTAGAGGAACCACCCGAAGACGATTACGAAATACAGGAGGGCGAACGTCGCCGAAAGGGTGTACGAACTCGTCGACGGGATCGACTTCCAGTTACGGTCGCGCTCGCCGCCGTCGCTTCTGACAGCCAGGTTTGGACGGAACAGTTTCAAAACGACGGCGTCGAGCAGTCTGGTTCCGACGAGGAGGACCACCGCGGTGAGTATCGCCACCATGGCGAAGTAAGACCCCCCGTAGTGGGAGGTAGCCAGCGCCGCCACAAACCCGATCGCTAGCCCCTTTCGCAGCACCGGGTCGAGGTCGGTGTCGGTGATTGCCACGGCTGTCAGCACCAGAAACAGCACCGGCGTCGCGGCCCGACCGAGGGCCGGGAGCTGGAAGTAGAACGGGTGGATGAAGGTCATGAGCAAGGCCCCGAGGGCGGCGTCGGACGGATCGAAGATACGGCGGAAGATGACGTACGAGGCAACCGGTATCAGCGAGACGATGATCGGATTGAGAACCTCGACCTGTGTGAGAATGTGGATATCGGCCATGTGGGCGAACGTCGGTGACAGCGTCACGTTTGGCAACAGGGCGGACGTAACGGCACCCTCGGCGGATTCGGCGGTGACAGCCCACCGACCGACTTGCCACGAGTTGATGATGTTGGCTTTGCCGCTGAAGAAGGTAAACTGCCACAGCGAATCGTGAAACAACAGTGACATTCCGACCGCCCAGACGCTCAGTCCCAGCCACCGCCTGGCGATGACGTTGAGGGCGACCGCGATCGGAACCACGGCGAGCACGAGCAACAGCGCGAGCAACGGTCCGTTGCCACCGGTGCGGTTGAGCCAGGCGACGCTCAGAATGGCGAGCAGCGGGAGCAACAACAGCGCGAGGGTGGTCGGTCTGAACCACCGGGAGAGCCACGCCGACTGCGCGTCCCGGTCCGGCACAGTAATCGAGCGACCCGCCGGTTCGAGCACTCTTATCGCAAGCGCCAACCCGACGATCACGAACGTATGGGCGACGCCGATCTGTACCGCCCGGAAGGGGTACTCGACCCCGAGGCGGGGCAACGCGAGATTCAGGAGGAACCCGACGGCCATGATGATCAGGAGGCTCGTCCCGACGGTATACAGCAGCCAGGGAAGTTCGGCCCGCGGCCCGTACCCCACTACGGTCAGGAGTAGCATGCCGGGAACGACTGCGAAGAACGCGAACGCGAACAGTGCACGCGGTTGCCCGACCCCGAGGAAGCTGTCGAGACCGACCAGCAGGACGAACACGCCGAGGAGGGCAAGCGCTACCTCTTCGACGCGCAGCTGTGTCCTGGGGTATTTGGCTGCCATCTCGCTCACCCGTCTCTCTACCCCCATTGATTTTGATCAGTTAATGTATAATCACTTGCTGATAAAATAGTTTGTCATCAGAGTTGTGTCGGAATGGGAGTCGTCGGCCTATCGCTGCAGCGTGGCCACCGGATCGAGCGGTCGACGGCCCCGTGTCGACTGGTCGGTCCTGGCGGCGAGAAACAGGACGGAGTTCCGACAGACTCAGGTCGGAGCTGTCGAACCCGTTTTCCTCTGCTGTACTCGTATCCCACGCTGCATAGTACCTACGCCGGTTCGTGCCGCTCAGGGAAGTCGTCGACGTCTTCGTACCCCCACGGGTGTGTGAGAGTAAGGCCAGCAAAGTCATCGCCAAACGAGTCGACGTTCGCAAAGTGCGGATAGTTGAACCGTGTCCGCTTGTTGTGGCCGGACTGAATGAACGTCCCGACACCCTGGAGATTGACACCGTTGAGAGGTGCAGACGGGTTTGCCCGTGAGAAAATGAAACCATACTCACAATCACGAATACGAAGGGCATCGACCTCGGCCTGGATATTGTGACATCTCATTCCGGTTCGGCACGAAGAGATATCACAATCGCGTACTGCTGACCGGTTGCCTGCCATATCGATGCCGATTTCACAGCCACGGACAGATACGTTATGTAGCGTCGTCTGGGGGTCACGGCTTTTGAACCCTATTCCGCTGTATTCGTTACCGCCGGTAGCTATCGTGAACCCTTCCATCTCCGTAGACTGGTCTTTTTCGGCGACAACCGCATCAGCCCAGTACGGGTCTGAAAGCGGAGCATCACCGGTCCGGAACCGGGTTTCGTCGCCGAGGAACTGAGTGCCCATGCCACGAATATGGTTCCCACCCGGCGATCCGGGCGTCGTATTTCTCGGAACAGACTGGACGCTCATGAATTTGTTACCGACGTGACCGGCAAATTCGGCAGTCGGCATCGGGCCTTCTGCTGAAAAATCCCACGTGCCCGTCGTATATGTGGCTGCATCACGGGCATGGTCTACATCGAGCGTGTACGCCGACCCGTGGTAGTCGGTTGCTCCGCCACGGTATAACCCACCGATATCGACAGAGTTGCGAGCATGTTGCCAGAACCCGCCGTAGCCGAGGAAACCACGGGTTTCGATATTCTTCGTGAACACATCCATGGTTCGCTCGAAGAGAAGGGCGTCATAGACACCGAAGTACGTCGACCAGTCCCTCGCAGACATGTCGACACCGTCGATATTCTTGCCAGCATTGTACACGTCGTCAGCGCCGTGGGCGTCGTAGTCCCACCACCGCTGGCTCTCGGTCGCATCAAGGACGACATTCTGGAGGCTGACGTCCACGCCCCACAGATCGAGTTCTTGATCAGTGGCATCCCGCGTCACCACCTCTCCGTTCTCGATCGTCGGCATGTGGTGGTTCGCAACGACCGGGAAGTGTGGGTGCGGGTCGTCAGCGTCGTGCTCGTGGGTGTAGGCACCGGCTCCCTCGTTCAGGTCTCTCGTCGAGATAACTGTCGAACGCTTCGGTCGAGGAAATCCGTCAACATCCGGGTCGCGTTTAATTGTATCAACCTGTCGGGTCCGACGAAGACCCTCAAGCGTGACACCGCTTTTGAGCCAGATCGTCGTCTCGGGGTAGTACGTCTTTGCACCCAATCGAACAACGCCGCCTCGATCACTGGCGAGGTAGTCGATCGCTGGCTGGATTTCCGCAGCCGACTTGGCATAGATTGTATCCGGATTGGACCGTGATGCGCCGCCACCGGAGAGTTCGTACAGTTCGTGAATGTCTGCATCGATCGCTTCCCAGTTCTCGTTTACCGGAACGTGCCAGTCCTCTTCGTCCGACTCGGGAATATTATATCCTCGGTTCTCTGTTTTTTTAGTCATGATTCTCCGATGTGCTGTAGGTTGCTGCGAGTTCCGCGGCGTTTTTTACCACTGTCAGTGCCGTCTCAAATAGTGGGTACCGCGGTGTCTCGTTTTTCCAGACTTTTCGGTCGCAGCCGAGGACGGTCTTCTGCGTCTCGAACGTCGACACTTCCACGGTCGGTGTCAATCCGACAGTCGGAGGTGTGAACGCCTGCCGGGTCAAGACGAAATCGGTTTCGTCGCCATCCATTTCGATGTTTTCTCTCTATCTGCGCCGGGTACAGTTTGTCCGCTCTTCGAGGCTGATTGGTATGACTTTTTTGCCGCCGCTCTGTTTTTTCGGTTATTCGGTGTGTGTCTTCGATCTTTCGACGCTGTTTGCGGAAGTAGTTAACCGATTTTCGAGTCGTCCGAGTCGTTTGTTCTGTCTACTGATCTGAACCGAGAGTCCCGCCGTTCCAATGAGAGCCGCCAGTCGTCCGAATTCGAGGGTAAGACCGATCCAGTTGTCGAAATGCCGATCTTCGATGGGGAACACCAGCTCACTCACCGACGCGCGGATAAACCTGAACAGGCCTGCAAAGACGAAGAGCCGTGGGCTCTATCGCTCGGTAGCGACCCAGCGTGGTGTGTTGTAACTCGATACGTACTGCCTTCAGCGGCCAGAGAGAAGATAACGGGGACTGTCCCGTTCCGCGAGAGACCCATCCCGTCTCTTGCAACAGTTCAAGAAAATGCCGATATCTATCAGAAACAGGGTATACGATTCGGAGGCCGGATCCTTCATCCGTGTCCGCGCGAACACAGCGAGACGCGACCGACGGAACCGCCCTGGCTACGAAGTGTTGAAAACGCCGCCGTCGACGACCAGCGATTCGGCGGTGATGTGGCCGGCCATGTCGCTTGCAAGGAACGCCGCGGCGTCGGCGATATCCTCGGGGTCGGCGAACTTCTCTAGCGGGACGCTCTGCCTGGTCGCCTCGCCTTCTTCGGTACCAATAATGGGGATGTCCTCGGTCGTCAACGCGGTCTCGACCTCGCCGGGATGAATCGCGTTCACGCGGATTCCGTGGGTCCCCAGTTGCTCGGCCAGCGCGTAGGTCATATTCCGGACGCCAGCCTTGGCTGTAGAGTAGGGGATAATAACACCGTGCCCCTGGAGGCCTGCGAGACTCGAGATGTTGACTACCGCACCGCCGTTGCCCTGTTCGATCAACCGCTCGGCTGCGAACTTCGAGCCGAGAAACACGCCATCGAGGTTGATATCCATCAGGTCACGGTACTGTTCGTACGAGATGTCCGTCACCGAACCGGTCGGTCCGACGATGCCGGCGTTGTTTACCATGATGTCGATGCCGCCAAACTCGTCGGCGGCGTCGACAGCCGCTTCAACATCGGACGGGTCGGTTACGTCCGCATCAACGTACGTCGCGTGTGCGTCGGTGGTCGATTCGATAACCTCGTGCGTGGGGTCGCCGTTCATCCGGGGCTGTTCGCGGATATCGGCGACGACAACGTCTGCTCCTTCTGAAGCGAACCTTCGCGCGATCGAACGCCCGATGCCACTTGACGCGCCGGTGATCACTGCCGCCTGGTCGTGGAGTAATCCTGTCATAGTGACGACCGTACTGTCGTATGTTGGGTATTTCAACCCATCGTGAACTGGTAGTATTTTTATAGGTATTGGATGCTCTAGACGCAGTAGTCTATGCTACGTTTCCGGAAATTGAGGTCTCTCCAGTTCCCCCGACAGGGCGGACCGTACGCCTGTCCTTGCAGCAGTAGCTTTTCGATAGCATAATCAAGCTGTGCGGTACCCGCGCCAACCGCCCGCTTCGCTCGCGGCTGCGACTCCCCTCGTGCAAATCTCGACAGCGTTCCTGCTCGTCGTGTGACTCGCGGAAAACGCCGAGGGTGAGATTTGAACTCACGAGTCCTCTCGGACACCTGCTCTCGAGGCAGGCGCCTTGGCCAGGCTAGGCTACCTCGGCTCACTCATCCCTACCGCAGTGCTCTGTTTATCCGTTTCGAAATCCCACACGGCGAACGTGACAGCCAACGGGAAGACGCGAACACCGTCGGCAGGGTAACATTCAATGCCCGACCCCGCCACCAGTGTAGTATGTTCGATGGGTTCGGGCCAGGGACGGGCTTTGCCGGCGGAATGGCGATGGGCCAGCTGACACAGGGGCTGCTCCAGGGCGCGGGCAGTTACAGCGAGTGGGCCGGCGCGGCGATGGAGGTGGCGACGAGCGTCCAGGCCAGCTACCGCCACCATCTCGAGGACGCCGAGGAGCCAAACACCCGACAGTTGGCTCGCGACCTCGACCTGCTCGGCCGGGAGGCACAGCGCCTCGCCGTCATCGCCGAGAACCGCAGGTTCGGCGACGAGGAAGCCGAACTGATGCGACGGCTGGACAGACTCTGCCTGCGCTACACGAACGGCGCGCCGAACACCGAGATGGAACCAGCCGAGTTGCTCCACGAGGAGTTACCCGCGCTCGTCTCGGAAATCTTCGCGTCGCTCGACGACGACCGGGCGGTGCAGTAAGGGGGCCGTGACCCGCCGGAACAGGGTTCTTTGCGCTGTGGCGCCAAGGCGGTGTGTGAGCACAACACCCGAGTTCGAGTTGCGGAACGTCGGCGCCGGGCCCGACCGGTTCGCCCTCTCGGCGGCGACGGACGGAAACGACTTCATCCTCCTCCTGTTTCAGCGCGACCACCTCTGTACGAACTGTCGCGAGCAGGTCCAGGCCGTCGCTGCCCGGTACGAGGCCTTTCGCGAACGGAACTGTGAAGTCGTCTCGATCGTCCCCGAACCGGTCGAGAAGGTGCGCGGCTGGCAGGACAGCTACGACCTCCCCTTTCCCCTGCTTGCGGATCCCGACAAGCGGGTGAGCGGTGACTACGACCAGCCGGTCCGCTTTGGCCCGCTGGGGCGGCTGAGTGACTTTCTCGGCCGGATGCCGAAAGCCGTTCTCCTCGACTGTCGAGAGGAGAAGCCGACAGTCGCGTATACGCACGAAGGCTCCTCGACGTGGGACCGACCGGAGGTTGCCGACCTGCTCGCGACCATCGACGATCAACTCGCCGACGCCGACGAGTGATACTGTCGGCTGTAAGCCAATGAGAATTTTGCCACCTCGGAGTGGCAGAGAGCTTCACAACAGCGTGACTCCATGAGAATCCCGCTGAAAAACCTGGAGTGTGAAGTACGATATGGAGTCACCAAGGTCGATCTATGACACG
>JAZKTU010000145.1:0-7248 GCA_036625385.1 Halovenus sp.
ATACAACCGTTTTGGGTGACAGAAACTAATAATTACTGATTCGTGTCTCAGTGTATATGCACCGTCGACGCTTTCTCGCAGTCGCTACGGCGGGTCTACCTGCAGCGGCTGCTGGCTGCACCTCGACGCAATCGTGTGGCTCTGTCGAGATTGAACGGGCGTCAGTCTCGGTGGAATACCAGTGTGACACTGGGGAAGCCAGGACAGGGAGTATCGAGGGACGGGCCGAAGACTGTAGCACCGAACTGACCCTCGAAGTTCTCGACGACGGCGAAACCGTCGACGAGCGTACCTTCGAGCCGACTGACGGGCAGTGGGCGGTCGGGTTCGGCGAGGGGCCGGGGCAGATACGGACAATCCCCAGTCAGGGTGACAAACGCGTCCAGGTTCGCGGCCCGGATGACGAGGTCCATGTCGAGGGGACTCTTGATGTCTCCCATTATCTGGATTCGCCAGACCTCGATGTCTGGCGCCCCCAGTTCGAGCCGAGGACGGTGTCAGTCAGCGAGCCCGTGACAGTGAGCTTTCGCATCGCAACGTTCGGAGGCGGGACGTCGTTCACCGCTTCCCTCCTTGTGGATGGTGAGACGGTGGACAACCGCGAGGGGACCGTTGACGGCGGTGCAGACTGCCAGGATGCCAGCGGCCCGGAGTACGAGTTTACACGCGCCTTCGACGAGCCTGGTGATACTGTCGGCTGTAAGTGCGTAAAGATATTCGACACCCCGGGGTGTCGAATTCCTTCAAAATGTTACAGCCGACAGTATGAGTACGAACTGGCGGGACGAATCATTGTCGACGGCCACTCTGGAGCAGGCGATAGCAAGTCGATCGGAACGGTGACAGTGACCGAATGAGCGAGCACATCTGGTTTTTGCGGTCGCCGCAGGCGGCGACTCTTCGAGAACCGAGAAAAACGCGACGCGTCTGAAACGCACCTCCGTGAGCTCCGGACAGGAGTCACCGATCGACAGGACACTTGCCAGCGACGGAGTGGTCATGAAAGAGTGGACAGTGACGGCGACACACGAGGGGGAATGCATTGGAATTCCGCCAACCGAGCACTCCACAGGTGTCAGTGGCATGCCAAAGATTCTGATCACGAACGGCAAAATGCAAGAAGATTGCCTCTACGACGAGTTCCACGAGTTGATCGAGCAACTCGGCCTTACAGAGAAGTGAGACTGATAGTGGTTGTTGCGATTATTTTCGCGAGCGGGTTGCGTATTTCTGTGTACGGGACCGTGCATCCCGCGTTCGGTACCGCCACGGCCTGAAGAGTCGCAACAGCCACTATGAGTATCTGCTGAGTACCACTTCTGTATTCAGCGTCCGGAAAACCTCTCATAGTGATTAGTGCGACTCTTTACCGCCGGGCCGTCACAGTTCGGGTGTTTCGGACCGCGGAACTGCTGTTCACGCGACGTGGTCACGAAAACAATCGCAATAATCACTATCAGTGCTACTGGTTTCACCGAGGTCACGTCACTCCTGATACTGCCGGCTGTACGTGCGTAAAGATATTCGCTACCCCGGGGTGGCAAATTCTTTCAAACTGTTACAGCCGGCAGTATGAGATGCGCGGCGGCGTCACGAGACGAGTCGAATCCGGAACAAGGACCGATTGATTATCTCCCGTGTCCCCGAGCGGAACTGTCCGGGAGTGGACTGGCCCGGAGTCCACCAGAGGACCACAGCACAAAGGGCCGTCTGTGCGCTCCCGGACCGTGACCCGCCGTCACCGCCCAACAGGGACACACACCAGGGGATCGGCCAGTTCGAGAGCTGTCCTGCCCGACCCGGGGAGAGAGGGGAGATGAACGGGTCACCCGCCACGACGCGGTGTCCGACAAGAAGGAGCGAGGCAGCTAGCCGCTCCGGGTCGTTCCATCCGGAGCCCGGCGCCCGGAATAATATCCTTATACAGTGGTCGAATCACCTGGCACATGGGCGAGGGGAAGGATCCGACAGAGCAACTCCAGGAATCCCGGAATCTTAGTTTCGAGACGTTCGACCGCCGTGTCCGTGAGGAGGCAGAGTTCGTCAAGGAGCACCTGGCGGACGGAACCTTCGACAACAAGCAGGTTACGGTTGGTCTCGAGTGTGAGTTCTACGCTGTCGATAGAGAGACCGAATCCGACGCATTCCCCGGGGACTGTTGGGCTGTCTCGGGTTCGAGAAAGAACTCGAGTTGCACAACGGCGAACTGGCCACTGGTGTCTACCCCTGCAACGGGGCGGGACTGACCGCCCTCTCGAAGGAAGTCGAGGCGAAACTCTCCTCGCTCGACGAGCAGGCTGTCACGGAGGGTATGCAACTGGTGAGCGATGGGATGTGGACGATCGGTCCCGAGTAGAACACGACACCGGGATATCTCCCAGAAGCGACCCACGAGGAGGGACTCACGCTTGCTATCAACGTCAGCAACGCAGTCCGGTATCACGGCTTTGCCAGCAGCCGCCGGGAGACGTACTGCCGTTTCGACCTCCCCGAGGGGACGATAGAGGCGGAGAGCCCCGGCCCCGTAAGTCTCACAACGTCAATCCAACCGCATTACCAGTGCCGGCAGGCAACAGCGCTCCCGTCTCACTTCCGGAGTGCACTCCGGGTGGCTGGCCCGCTGCTCGCCCTCGGGGTGAACTCGCCGTTTCTGCCGCCAGCGCTGTACGACAACACGGAACCCGACCGCGACCTGCTTCTCGAACGGGACCATGCAGAGAAGCGGATTCCGGTCTACGAGGGGATGATGAACCCCGTCGACGGGCCGCCGAAAGTCGGGTTTCCGGGGGAGGTGACGAGTCCGGCCGAGGCCGTCGACCGTATTGCGGCGGACTGGACCCTCGTTCCTGCGGAGATCGAAGCCGGACAGCGGTTCGACGACGCTTTCGTCCACCTGCGACACAAGCACGGGAGCTACTGGCGGTGGGTCCGGCCCGTGTTCGACGGGGCGACAGCCGGCAGCGCGAACGTCCGGATCGAGTTTCGACCGCTCCCGGCACAGCCGACGCTACCGGACACCCTCGCGTTCGTCGCCGCGTTCGCCGGCCTGCTGACGGCGTTTCACGACCGCGACCACCCGGCGCGGGAACTCGCGTGGGACCGCGCACGGGAGAACTTCCGGGCTGCTGCCCGGGACGGTATCGGGGCCGACCTCGTCTGGCTCACCGCGGACGGCGATCGAACGGGCGATCCCGACCGGATCGTTCAGGACCTGCTGGACACGGCGGTCGATGGGTTGGAACGGCAGGGCCTCCCGACGGAACAGGCAACAGCCTGGATCGCCCCGCTGGTCGGGCTCCTTGGCCTGTACCCCGTGCTGGCCGACCGAAGCCCCCGTCTGGTCCAGGCGGGTCTCGTCTTCGCCGTCATCCTCATGCTGGTGCCCTCCCCGATCTTCGTCACGAACTTCTTGATTCTCCCGGCCATCCTCGGACCGGGACCCAACCCTCCTGAAGTCGGCTTCGTCATCACTGGCCTGTTAACCCTGGCAATGCTGGCCGTCGGCTACGTCCTCCGAACAGTGGACGCCCCGACCGACCGCGCGGAACCAGTCTCCGAACCGGCCACCGAGTGACACCGTCCGATGAGTCGTCTCCAGGGAGAGGAGTGGTTTAATTCGTGGTGTGGGTTACCAGCCGACGGGAATTCTAACATTATTTTTCAGGAGAGACCCTGCTATTTTCAGGTATGTCCCTAGCCGAGATCAGACAATCAGGTGCGGAGCACATGGGAGAGGAGGAAGTCGAACAGTTCCTCCGGGACCAGGGCGTCGGTGTGTTGTCGCTACCCGATCGAGATGTGCCGTACGTTCTCCCCCTCTCGTTTGGCTACGACGGCGATGCGCACCTCTACTTCACCTATCTTCTCTTCGGGGAACAGAGCAAAAAAGAGGAGTTGAGCGAGAGAGCCAAACGGGGTCGATTTCTCGTGTATGCTGCTCCGTCGATGTACGAGTGGCGGAGCGTGCTCCTGACCGGCACGATCAGCGAAGTTCCCGAAGAAGAGTGGGAGGAGCTACGGACAGCGATGGAGAATGCCTGGCACCCTGACTTGTTCGCTACTGCGGCCCCGATGCGGGGAGTCAAGGGGTATCGGTTCAGCATAACCGAGCAGACCAGCATCAAACACTCGACCCGAAAGCGATCGGAGTGACGAAACGGGAGCGTACCAGCGACCGCTCCGTGGAGCGTCTCCTCTTTTTAGCCAATCATAGGCGCTAATCCCCCTCCCTCAAGAAGCAACGCAGGCCGAGGGCCGAGGATCGCAGTAGGAAGGGGATACAGCGCCGCACGATTTTCAAACACGTTCGACACTCGACCCACAGGCCCACGCAATCCAAGCCTATATTATGCATTAAACGTATAGTATGCAGACGGTGAAACGGAAGACAATCACCATCCGTGAAGACCAAGAAGAGTGGATTCAGGAGAACCACCTGAATCTCTCCTCGTTCGTCCAAGAGAAACTAGACGAACTCATCGAGGAACGCGACTCATAGCCCATGAACTACAACTACAGGTATCGTCTCAAGCCGACAGAGAGCCAGCGTGAGACGCTGGAGTAAAAAAAGAAAAGACTGGCGAGTGGTTCGCCATCTTCGGTATTGAGCTGGAGACGGAACCGCCAGCCAAGCCGTCACTGGCTGAGATCGATGTCGACGAGATGGTCGGGATCGACGTGGGAATTCTCAAATACGCCCACGATACGGACGGCACGGCGGTCGGGTCACTCGGTCTATCCGAAGAACGCGACAGGCTCGAGCGAGAACAACGCGCTCTCTCGCCTAAAGCGTACGAGTCGAACAACTGGGAGAAACAACGTCGGCGAGTGGCCGAGTGCCATCTCGGCATCAAGCGCAAGCGGCGTGATTTTCTGCACAAACTCTCGAATTACTACGCTCGGGAATACGAGCTGGTGGCCGTCGAAGACCTCAACGTGAAAGGGATGCTCGAATCCGCGCACAACAGCCGTAACACAGCGTCAGCAGCATGGAATACGTTCACGAGCATGCTCGAAACGAAGTGCGAGCGCGAAGGGACGCACTTCGTGGAGGGTGAACCCGAAGGCACCACCAAGGAGTGTGCCAGTTGTGGTGTCGAAACCGAGAAGCCACTGTGGGTGCGTGAACATTCCTGTCCGGCCTGTGGGTTCGAGGCGGACAGGGATGCAAACGCAGCATGGAACATTCTTTTTCGCGGACTCGCCGACCTAGGAGCGGGTCACTCCAAATCAACGCCTGTGGAGACTGCGCTCGCTGTGGACACTGCGGTTGTGTCTGCAAAGCGCGTCGTGGAAACAGGAAGCCCCTGCCTCAAGGAGCCGCCGAAGGCAGCGAGTAGGCAGGGGTAGTTCACTTGCCGGAATCAGTCGGCATCTGTCCGTAGAGGGAGTAGAGGATAACGACCATACCGATAGCGACGATGCCCGTCTGGACAGTCCCAGCGAGGAAAATAGAGAAGCCAAACACGTCGAAGAGAAGTCCCTCAACGATAGCGCCGACACTGATAAACACGAATCCGATCGCGACGAACAGCATCGGACGGCTGCCGTAGACGCGGTAGCCACGGTACGCCTGATGGGCGATCAGAAATCCGAGCCCCATCGTAATCAGTTTGGCGACGACGAGTTCAACGTGTACCATTGTCAGACCTCCCGGATGTCGTTCCAGATGGTCGTGAACCGTCCAGCCGGCGATTCACGTGTCTGTACCTGGACGTCGAGTTTTCCGTCCTCGATGTCGATATCGAGGTGGTCGACGTTGACCTCGTAGATGCTGTGATGGCTGCCGTCCTCCATGATGCGCGTGCGTTCGACCAGTAGGTGATGGGCAACCATCGTCTCTGTCCGGTCGTAAATCGTCGACGGGGCAGCGTCGAGTTCGTCACTGAGTTGTTTGGCTGATTTCGGTGCCTCGCTGGTTGCGACGAGGATGTCCTGGACGTACTCGTCCCCGAGCAACGCGAGCACAGCCTTTCCTTCCTCCGAATCAGGTTCCACACATCTATCCGTTAGTCACGGGTATACGCCACCCGGATTTAAATAACGGGCAGATTTTGTGGGCCGCAAAATCTGCAGGCCCGAGTTATACGGGTGGTGCGTAGTAGCACCTGTGAGGTGACAAGCAATGCCACACCGACCGACGCGACGGCAACTCCTCCAACTGACCGGGACGGCAGCGGTCGCTGGAGTGGCCGGGTGCGCGAGCCTCGGTGCCCAGTCGGGCGAGGGGGATGACGAAGACAGCCCTGACAACACCGAGGAGGCATCCGCCGATGACAATCACGAGGAGGAGAACGGAGAAGAGCATCACGACGGGGAGAACGGTGAGGAGCACCACGAAGAAGGAGAAGACGAGCACCAAGAAGAGGGGGAAGACGAGCACCACGAAGAAGGAGAAGACGAGCACGGACACAATCACGACGAGGGAATACCGGACGGACCGTCACACACTGCCGAGGTGGTGCTGGAGACGGCAGGACAGGAGCACCACTTCAAGCCCCACGTCGTCTGGATCGAAGCCGGTGGCACGGTCACGTGGCGACTCGAGAGCGGCAGCCACGACGCAGCCGCGTACCACCCCGACAACGACAGGCCGCTCCGCATGCCGGAGGAGGCCGACCCGTGGAGTACCGAGTTGCTGAGTGAGGAGGGGAGAACGGCAGAGCACACTTTCGAGACCGAAGGCGTCTACGACTACTACTGTACGCCCCACGAGAGTGTCGGGATGGTCGGTACCGTCATCGTCGGCGAGCCCGACCCTCACGAGCAGCCAGCCCTCGAAGAACCGCAGAGTTCGCTGCCGGAAGGGGCTCGAACCGAACTCAAAGACCTCGCAGACAACGTCAACGAGGCGCTCGGACACGCCCACTGATACTGCCGGCTGTAACGTTTTGGAAGGATTCGACACCTCGTGATGTCGAATATCTGTACGAACGTGCAGCCGGCAGTACGAGCATCCCCCCACGATTGCCTCTCACATACCGCTGGAAAGAGCAAAACGGCCACGCAGCACACTGTCGGCGTCCCACATACGACGCTCACCGGCGGATCGGTGGACGATGTTCCGTCCCGGAGCCCCCAAATTTCAAGTGAGTAGGTGGCCCATCCCAAACTATGACAAGTAATAACAATGAACAGTTCTTCGAGAACTATACCGAGGGATGGAACAACCACGACCCGAAAAAGGTCGTGGCTCAGTTCGCCGAGGGCGGGACCTACGTCGACCCGAACGTGGGGGAGAAACTGCAG
>JAZKTU010000146.1:0-7171 GCA_036625385.1 Halovenus sp.
CCACCGTCGAGGACTCGCTCGGAAACCTGCGCCATGGTTTCGATTTGGATGCCGTGGCGGTCCCGGTAGTCCGCTATCAGAGCGATGATCGTGTTCATCCGGTCGTGGTCCTGTCGAGTGGTGATGTTGTTGGGGTGGAACCACAGGTGGAATATCCCCTCCTGCTCGTGTTCTAATCGCTCGAGGCCCCGTTCGACTTGCCTGATTACCGGATTATCGAAGACCGTCTCGACCGCGGCTCGGGGTGGACCTTCGAAATCGAACAGATACAGCGATGCCGGAATGTTTACCAGCCCGTGGTCGTCGACCGCAGGAGAGACGAGCGGTGGCGCCGAGGCGCCGATTCCCCAGTCGACGAACTTCCCGGCCCTCCGGAACGGCGTCCGGTCGTACCAACGGTCCGGCGTCGTGCCCCGGTAGCAACGGAACCCATGCTCGGCGAGCAGGCTCCGATGGCCGATGTTGTTCCGCGGAAAAACGAAGGACGTGGGGTCGAGACCGTAGTTCGCTGCGGTCTCCCGGCTGTAGCGGAGTTCCGCGTCGGCGATCTCCGCTGTCGTACTCGAACGACCGAACTCGACGTGAGAAAACGAGTGCGACCCGATCTCGTGGTCGATCTCGCTATCGAGTACTGCATCTACCAGATCCTGCCCGAACCAGTACGAACCGGGGCTGTAGCTTCCGCCCGGGTCGCGAGCGAACCAGTCTTCACCGGCCGGGTGCTGGCTGTGTGTTCCCGCACACCCCTCTAACAGGAGATGTCCAACGACCGCCCACGTCGCTGGAACGTCGTACGTTTCGAACAGGTCGAGGACGGCCAGCCACGACTCACGGGCACATTCGACCCGTTCCATCGGCATCTCCTCGAGATCGTGAAACCCCCAGATGAGTTCGGCATCGATAGAAAGGACGACCGTTCCACTGTCTGGCATTCTCGATGGGTTGGCAGGATGAGCGCATAATTATGCGCTCGCTACTGTTTCACCACACGAGTGTCCGGCGATATTCGTCGTCTCAGCTCGTGTCGTGTTCCGCGAACGTCAACAGCCAGTTGTCCGAGTCGGTGAGATCGACGCCATCGACCTCCCACTCTTCGGTGAGGGTCCGCACGACGTGTGTCGTCTGTGTGTTCAACAGCGAAAGCGGGAGGGTATCGTCACCGCGAAACCCGAAGCTGCGAAGCACGGATTCGGAGATCCCCTGTGCTGGCGTACAGAAGAGGTCCGTATCGGTGTGGTCGCCGAGGACACGCTCGACCAGCGCCGCACGCACGGCTTCCGGCGTGGCTTGCAGGGGGACAGTATCCACGAATCTCGTCTTGTTCGGTCCCGAACCAGTCGATGTCCCGGTCACAAGGGCTGCTTCGACCCCCTCCTCGGTCTCTGCCAGGTAGGCGGTATAGTCCCACTCCGGGTTCTCGAAACGCCACTCGTAGAACGACTCGTCACGAACTGCGTGGATACCGTCTGGGACTGACCGTCGGTACAGCGACGTGAGCTCGTCGACAGGGATCTCGCTCTCCTTTCTAATCGAGATGTCTGGAGAGGACGCGAGCGTATCTCGTAGACGATAGTATCCTTTGGCCAGGACGGTCCCGAATCTGCCTGCCAAGCGAACGGACGCGCGGTCACTTCGTGCAGCTATTACGCGCCCGGGGTTCTCGATTCGGTAGTAGAACACCCGTTCGGATACTTTCCGCCAGCCCAGTTCGAGGTTTCCCGGCAGGGATCGATGGTTGGGGAAGTTGAAGAAGTACCGACAGTTGTCCTGATACCGTTCGATAGCCCGCTCTGTCAGTCGCGTGAAAAGACCTTGACGCCGATGGTCCGGGTGGACCATCGCATCACATGGCTGTAAAACGATGTCGTGTACACGGTTACAGGACATGTTTAACGCGAAGAAGGGCCGTGCCCCGACGATATCCCCGTCCGCTGTCGCCACCAGTATCGGCACGTGGTCCACGTAGGGATTGTTTTCGTACTTCCAGGCGAACCAGTCCGTGTCCGTCCCCTCTCCGAAAACGAGTTCGTAAAGCGAGAGAACCCCCTCTCTATCACCAGATTCGTATGGGCGGATTTCGTATGTATTCGTCACGATCTGATATCTCTCCCGCTGTTACCCAATACCAGTAAAAACGTATCGTAGCGATAGATTAGTTATAAACCGACTATTCGTATTCTGGCGGTCGAATTACCGACCGAAACCGGCACTCTTGGCCCGTGTTCGGTATGACTGGCAGGGATTCGTCGACGTCACGTTCTCGTTTTAAGTGAGTGGATGCCCGGGGACCCCGCTACTCCCTATACGGGCGGCGTCGGGGGGTCTCGCGAACCCGCGTTGATGCGTGCAATCGACGGCATGTCGATGGCCGTAGAACAAAAGGTTCGGCCCGCTTCAGGTATCACGTACGGGCTCTCTCTTCCCACTGTTTGTGACGTACACAGATACAAACGGGTAGTTCGTCTATCCCGAGTATCTTTGCTATAGCGAGTCGATGATTGCCACTGTTGTTGTTGAATAGTAACTTGCCGTCTCTACCGATGTTCACTCGAATCTCGTTCCGTGCATTTCGAATCGGCGACAATTCCGGATGGAGCTCCTCTTGCGATTTGTATCCGTCTTCTCGAATGGTTTTATATAATTCTTCCAAGCCCTCGATACGACGCCTTCTGAATTCACGGACCGTTGTATACCCCTTCCGTTCGTTTCCCGCTTCTAAATACCTACAGACCTTCGAAAAATATTCGGTGTCCTCCCAGTCTTTCCCATCGATAAACACGTCGTAGAACATATCGTACTCCGGCAGATCGGCAACTTTAATTGTGGATTTATCCCAGTCTCCCTCCCGTACCTGGCCTATCGATTCCCAAGAGAAACACCCCCGCGTATAACCCTCGTGATTGTGCGGGTAAAGCGGGGAATATCTGGTCTCGAACGAATAATCGACGTGCGGATCACCGGTCGTAACGAATTCTATGTCGCTGGAATCGACCCATCGTACGGTAGGCACATCCGCAGCGGAATACTCCCTCCGGAGGAGTTTTGTTCGGTATCGGTGTCGGATTTCCTCCCGGGTAGCCCCCCGCCGTAGAATGGCATGACTGTGCGCGAAAAGTGACACCAACAGCGGTCGTAGTCCCTGTTTCGATAGAGTGAAGCGGCATCCTTTGCGATTCCAATCACCAATGTCCTCCCATAGTTACACTACCGTCGACGAGGGATGACCTCGTGATCTTCGAAGAACTGGCGGACATCGTCGTCGTCGAGTAACGGCCCGTGAACTTGTATGACGTCGGGGTCTGGAAAACTGTTGGCTTCTATAATCTTGAATTCACCTGGGGCGGTAATAACGAGGTCCCACCCGACGTAATCAAACGTATTCAACTCAGCAGCCACTGTGCGAATCTGGTCTCGTATCGTTTTCCAGCCTGCAACTGTAACGCCTGCGATTCGTGCGTCGGTATCGGGGTGGCGCTCATGCCACCGCGGATCGCGACCCTCTGTCGGTTCTGCCGCCTCGCTCAGTTCACCGGTTTCGATATCGATCATCGCCGACATCCCACCCTGCGAGAAGTTATCGAGGACGCCAGTTCGGAGTGACCCGATACGGAGGGCTGCTGCAGCTATTATAATTCCGTCGCCGGTCCGGAGGGTGACAACTCGGACTGTATTCGCAGCCCCCGGATATATCGATTCGAGAAACTCGGCCTGTTCACAGTATTCTGTTATCAGGTGATTCTCGAGATCGTCTCTCTTCTCATCGAGAGTGTAGGTCTGCCGGCCCTTCGTATGGAGCCTGATCTGTTCGTCGTCGGCTATACAGATATAGACGTGATGGCCACAACTGCCGGTGTACCGTTTAATTACAACTCGTTCCTGCTCGAGCACGATGTCACGGATACTTGAATACTGATCGCTGATGAGCGTTCCATCATCTATATATCCATACACGTCCGGGAGATACTCGTCAAAACCTTCGTTCTGAAGGTGGGTGTAGAACCGCTTTTTATTATCCAGCAAGGAGGGTTCGTCGTTGATGCGTCTCGCATGTCTTCGTGATACCTCGTCCAGATACATCGCTGGATCTCTCCCGTCGTCTAAGCGATAGAGGCTGTAGAGTTCCGGGGTAAATCCATAGCGGAACCCACGTATCAAGTCGGTGAACGAATTGGAGGTAGTTGGCGCAGCGGTAACGATATCACTGAATATCTCGTATCGTACATAGAAACGAGTCGAGTACGGCTCTGGGAGGGCGTAGGCGACCGCGGCGAAAATGAAATTCACGACTCCGTTTTGTCGAATCCGTCGGAGGGCCCGATGGTGCAATGACGCATCATCTGTCGCACCCATATCTGTCGAGTGAATTGAAGATCTTAAAGTAATATAGAGAATAACTCCCACTCCTGTTCGGTTGAACTCGTGGCCTAACGTCACGGTAGAACGATGTTCCAACACGGTTCGATGTCTCCCCGCCGTGTCTCATTCGGGGGTCCGGGGAAGGGAGTCCATAATTATACGGTTCAGTAATGTACCACGGTCGATGGTCGGACTCTGTGGAATCATCGGTGATCACCAATCCAGTGCCGAAACGATGGCTGAGCACTTACAGTGGCTCGGAACGGAGACGACCAGTTCGTACAGGTCGGGTTCGATTTCGGTTCATCATGCGTATCACTCCGCTACCGAAGACCAACCCGCCCGAACGGAAGACGGGGACGTCTTGCTCTGGATATGGGGCGACGTCATCGGCCACGAGGCGGGTGGCGAGTACTCCCCGAAACCGGCCTCTGAGAGCGTTTCGGCGTACTGTCTTGGTCTGTACGAGGAGTACGGACTGGAGTTCATCGATGGGTTGAACAGCGAATTCGCCGGCGTCATTTACGATACGGAAGACGACAGTGTCGTGCTGTTCGTCGATCGACTTTCGGCGAGACCGATATACTACACACACACCGGCTCCTCGCTCGTTTTTTCCACCCAGCTTCAATCCATCCCGGAACATCCGGCGGTCGACCCGACGTTCGATATGGTGTCCCTCTGCAGCTTTTTCCAGTTGTTCGGTCGAGGAGGACTGGGAACGGATTCGATTCTGGAGGACGTCCACAGGTTGCACCCGGGCTCGAAGCTCCGATACGATATGGAATCGTCCGAACTCGACGAAGACGTCTACTGGCAGCCGAAGTACGACCCGCTAGATCGGTCCTACGACTATTTCCTGAAACGCTTCACGGACCTGATGGAGGACGCGATGGTGGAGCGACTGCGACACGTCGAGGACCCTGGACTGTTCTTGAGCGGCGGGAGTGACTCGCGTCTCGCACTCTCGTTTCTGGGCGAGGATGTCAAATCTTACCACATGAACGAGTACATGAATCGGGAAGCGACGATCGCCCAGCAAGTAGCACGAGAAACCGGAAGCGATTTCGATTTGCTCGAAAGGCATCCAGCGTACTATATCGATTTACTGGATGATCTGGGGAAGATATCGAACTATCGAGGGCGACTCGATCAGGCCCACGCTCTCGGGTTCAAAGACGAGATTCGGTCGGGAGTTACAACCATGTTCAGTGGCCAGTACTCCGATACGATTCTCCGTGAACTTCACGCGCCGAAACACCATATCCGAATCCCGAAGATAGACCAGAAGGTCGAAGCGCCGTTCCTGATGGACGTAGACGACGAGGAGTACCTCTCGCTGTGGAAGTCCGGATACTTCTGGGGCGAAGACGAGCTCCCGTCGTACTTTACCGACGACATCAACTACGCCGAAACCTTCGATGCGCATCTCGATTCGGACCTCCACAAGTCGTTTTTCAACGTCGAATACGACTCCAACGAGGAACTCGTACGCTCGAGTTACTATTACCCCATAACGAATTCCAGCACGTATCAATTCTACTCGTCGACGCTGCAGATGCTTCCGGTTACGTGTCCGTTCCTGGATAACCGAATCGTCGATTTGTCCCTTCGGATGCCGAAGAAGTACAAATTCAGGCGCAATATCGTCGACGACTCGCTCGAAAGCCAGGCCCCTCGACTCGCCAAGATAAAACACCCTCAGACGAGACAGCCGCTCACCAGAAACGCGACGGTACAGTTGCTATCCCGGTACGCGTACGGCCTTTATGACCTGCTCGGCGGTGGTGAGGAACAATCGGGCTCGTGGCCGGACCACGCCGAAAACGTTCGCGAACACGGTCGAATCCTCCCGATTATTCAGGAGAACGAAGCGTTGATCGAGGCCTGTGAGTTCCTCGACCTGTCCGAGGTATACGAGTGCTATAATCGACACATGAGTGGGGAAAACCGGCTTTCGGAACTGTATTCGCTGGTCACGTTTCTGGAGATGCCGATGACAGAACGGGTCGTGATGGGTGGTCGTTTCGCCGATTGATGGCCAGGCCTGAATCGTGTTCTATCGCAACACGCACCCGGTTAGGAATGTCTTACTCAAATACCACGAGGGCGAAAGACTCCAGAAGAGAATGGATGCGCAGAACGCCCCGACGGACGAGAGCCAGCCGTGTGTGAGCGTGGTAATCCCGACGTACAAGCGCAACGAGTACCTTCCGGAAGCGGTCGAAAGCGTCGTTGAGCAGACGTACGATAACATCGAACTGTTCATCGTAGACGACGGCTCGCCCGAACCGGTCGCCGAGACACTGACCGACGTCGACCTCGACCGACTCAGTTCGGTAACGTTCGTTCGGCACAACGAAAACAGGGGTGCGAACGTCGCCCGAAACAACGGGATTCGCGCGGCAACTGGCAAGTACATCGCGTTCCTGGACGATGACGACAGATGGCACGAGACGAAGATCAGTCGTCAGGTCGAAGCGTTCGAGGAGGCCGGTCCGGAGGTCGGTGTGGTCTACACGGGAAGACGTGCGGACAGTCCCGGCGGCACGACAGTCTCGAAGCCGACCGCCGAAGGCGACGTTCTCGAGGAGCTACTGAGAGGGACGACGAACTTCGGACAGTTCTCCTCGGTAATGGTCAAATCCGACGTTATCGACGTTGCGGGTCTTCCCGACGAACGGTTCCCCGCCTGGCAGGACCGCGAGTGGTTCTTCCGTCTCGCTCAGCACTGCCATTTCAAACCTCTCCGAGAAACACTCACCTTCAGACGCGGCGGTCTCCCCGACAACATCACGAGTAATTTCGAAGCGAA
>JAZKTU010000147.1:0-7077 GCA_036625385.1 Halovenus sp.
AATTCCTCGAACGGCCACCACCAGAGGCGACGCCCGCCTCGGCGGGGCGTCGCCAATCGTGGCTCCAGGCCTTCGGTCGCTGGCACAATGCCACTAACCAAACACCACCTTCCTGTGAGCCGAAGTATTTATACCCACTTCGGGAGGTGTATTTTGTATGAGTGCTGCACCCGAACAGGTCGCCGATTACCTCGCGATCTGTGAGCTCAGAGCGAAGTACTCCCGGTCGATCGACAACGAAAACTGGGAGGCGTATGCGGAACTGTTCACGGAAGACACGACGGTCGTCTACCCCCGGGACACACTCGAGAATCGCCAGGAAGTCTACGAGTACGTCAGGGACCGGGTCGAGTACGACTACAGTATGCACACGGTTCAGATGCCGGAGATAGACGTCGACGGCGACGAGGCGACTGGCAAGTGGTACATGGTCGTGTTTTACGTCGCGACGGACCTGAGCCAGGGATACGTTCTCGGGTCGTACGAGGACGAGTACCGCAAGGTCGACGGCGAGTGGAAGATAGACCGGATGGTCACGCACGTCGCCTACGATACCGGCGGCTACCACACCCAGTGGTGAGACAATGGAGTACAACTTCGACCTCGGGATAGAAGACACCGAGACGTTCCTCAGCCAGTCACGCTCGTTCAACCTGGGAGACCAGTTGCGAAAGACCGCACGGATGCACCCGGACCGGACTGCGGTCAGTCAACCGGGACTCGAGCTGACCTACCGCGAACTGGACGAGCGCTCCGACCAGGTAGCAAACGCCCTGCTCGACCGTGGCTGCGAGCCCCGGGAGTCGACAGTCGCGGTGCTGTCGGAAAACCGCGGTGAGACGGTCACGCTCGCGTACGCGTGTGCGAAGATTGGCTGTTTGCTCGCGACCCTGAACTGGCGGCTCGAACGCGACGAACTCGTCCACTGTGCCGACCTCGTTACGCCGGACGTGCTGTTTGTCTCCGGGCGGTACACTGACGAAGGGGGGTGGATCGAGACCGACGGCGAGTCGGCCCCGTGGACCGTCGGGTACGACGGCGACGGCGATGTCGGGTATCGGGACCTGGTCGCGGAGGGGGAGCCAACGGCTCCACTCCCCGACGGGCGTATCGACCCCGAACAGGGCTTCGTCGTGCTCAACACGTCCGGGACGACCGGACTCCCGAAAGGGGTGGTCCTCAGTCACCGGGCCGTGCTGAGCCGCGTCGTGCAGATCACTATCGACTACGAACTCGAACGCGGCGACAACTACCCGGCCTGGGGGCCAATGTTCCACCCCGCCGGGATCACCTGGATCGGCCTCACGGCCGTCCACTGTGGGACTTACTACCCGATCGACGGCTTCGACCCGGAGCGGATCGTGGACGTCCTCCTCGAATCCGAACGCCCGATCAGCTGGCTCTTTCTCGTCCCCGGCGTCGTCGAACGGATCACCGACCACGTCGAGGAACGCGGGTTAGGTCCCGACGACTTCCCGGAGATCAAGACGATGGGCGCGCTCCCGGACATGATCGAACCCGACCGGATCAAGCGCGTCACGGAAACGTTCGGGGCGCCTTTCCAGAATACCTACGGGGCAGCCGAGGACGGCCACGCGGCGTCCGGAAGCAAGATTCCGATCGGCGTCGCACCCGACGAGGATGTCCTCCGCAAGCACGAGACGTCGTTTATCGACCTGACGTTCATCGACGGGCGGTGGCAGGAGGTCGACGACGAGCAGGCCGAGATGGCCGTCCGCGGCCCCTCGCTCTGTAGCGGCTACGTGGGAAACGCCGAGGCCAACGAGTCTGATTTTCACCGCGGCTGGTTCCGGACGGGTGACGTTTTCGACCGACATGGTGACGGCACGTACTCCTTCGTGAGTCGCCGGAAGTACCTCATCAAACCCGGCGGTGAGAACGTCTACCCCGCGGAACTCGAAGAGATCCTCATCGGGCACGACGCCGTCGAGGAAGTCATCGTCGTCCGGGCTGACGACCCCGACTGGGGTGAGGTGCCGCGCGTCATCGTCGGCACGGACAGCCCGGAGAACCCCGACGAACTCCGTTCGGAACTGATGGAGATGCTCGACGAACGACTGGCCCGATACAAACTGCCCCACTATATCAGGTTCGTCGACCCGGACGTGTTCGACCGGTCCGCGACCGGCAAGATCGTCCGGTCCGACGTCGAGGAGTGGGAGATCGAGGACGACGAGGCCGTCAGGGAGGTCTGATCCCGCGGCCTGCGAGCCGTCCGTCGCGTTCCGTGCCCCCGTGGCCACGCCCGCTACAGCACCAACGTTTATTACGACCGTCACCGACGCTGCCTGTATGGATCTCGAACATGCCGTTCAGGAAATACAGGACCGCATCGCAATCGACGAACTCCGGTCGCGGTACGCACGGACGATCGACAACAAGGATTGGGAGGGGTACGCCTCCCTCTTCGCGGACGACGCCGTGGTCGAGTACTACGGCAGAGGTCGGTTCGAGGGACCCGCCGAAGTCAAGCAGTTCGTCGAGGAAAACGTGGCGTACGACCAGAGCGTCCACATGGCCCACATGCCGACGGTGACCATCGACGGCGACGAGGCGACCGGAAGCTGGTATCTGTACGTCTTCTACGTCATCGACGACACCTACGGCTGGGTCATCGGCGAGTACGAGGACGAGTACCGGAGGATCGACGGGGAGTGGAAGTTCACGTATATCTCGAACGAGAACTACTTCGACACAGCGGGCTACCATCCGACGGTCCTCGATTGAACCGACACACGCGTCCCCGGACCTACAGGCGAAACAGGCCGAATGCCTCCGGGTCGAGCCCCGGGGCAGTTCACTCGCCGAGGAGCGTCGAGGGGTCCTCGAGCGCGTCGATCACGTGATCCATGAACGTGCCGGCGGTGACACCGTCGATGACACGGTGGTCGTAGGAGAGTGAGAGCCACAGTCGCTTGCGCACCTCGACGGTCGAATCGTCCACGGCAACCGGTTCGTTCCGGATGCTGCTGACGCCGAGAATTCCAGTCTGGGGCGGGTTGATTATTGGCGTCCCAAATAGGCTCCGCGAGCCGTGCCCCCCCGTGTTCGTCAGCGTGAACGTCCCCCCACGGACGTCGGCTGGCGACAGTGCCCGGTCCTTCGCCTGGTCGACGAGCGTTTCGAGTTCCGCCTGGATCGCCGTGATGTTCTTCTCGTCGATATCTTCGATTACGGGAACGAACAGGCCCTCCTCGGTGTGGACGGCGACGTTGACGTGGTAGTAACGTTTTTCGATCAACTCCGCGCGTTCCTCGTCGAGCGTCGCGTTGAACGCCGGTACTGCCTGTAGTCCATCCACGAGCGCCTTCAGGAACAGGGGTGTGTAGGTCACTGATCTGTCGCGTTCCGCGTCGAGCCGGTCTTTTTCGGCGACCAGTGCCTCCGCGTCCGCCTCGTACACCGACGTGACGTGCGGGATGGTTCGCTCGGAGCGCGACATGTTCTCCGCGATCGTCTGTCGCGTGGCCGAGAGCGGGCGACGAACAGCTTCACCATCGACGGCGAGTTCCGCGTCCCGCCACCCGCGCTGGCTGTCTCCTCTGTCGGGGGTCGCCTTGCCGTCGATCCACTCGTCGATGTCTCGCCTGAGAACGCGTCCGCGGGGGCCGGATCCCGATACACTCGCGATGTCGACCCCCTGTTCGCGGGCGTACCGACGGGTACTCGGCGCAGCGAACACTCGCCTGCCGTCTCTCCGTTCGGATCGGCCAGACGGCTCCGCGCGTTCGCCCCCGCCCGGGTGCTCCTCGTCGTCGACAGTTGCCCCCTCGGTCCCCATCAGGTGCGTGGGCGGGTCCTCGGTTTCGATGACGGCGATGACCTCGCCGACCGCAACCTCTTCCTCGGGTTCGACCCGTAGTTCAGTGACGATACCGTCACACGGGGCGGTAATCTCGACGACCGCTTTGTCCGTCTCGACGTCACAGAGCGGGTCGTCTTCGCTGACGCCGTCCCCGACGTCGACGTCCCATGCCAGGAGGACACCCTCGGAGATGCCCTCCCCGACGTCGGGGAGGGGAAACTCGAACGGGACCGCGCTGTTCTCAGAACTCATAGGACATCACCGCCTCGATGGCTGCGCTGATACGGCCGTCGTCGGGGAGGTACTGGTCTTCGATCTGGTGGCCGGGAAAGTGGACGTCGAACCCGGTTGCCCGCCTGACTGGTGCGTGGAGCCGGTCGAAGGCGTACTCCGTGACGAGCGCGGCGAGTTCCGACCCGAGGCCGAGGGTTCGTCGCGCCTCGTGAACGACCACACAGCGACCAGTCTTTTTCACCGAAGCGAGGATCGATTCGACGTCGATGGGGGAGAGTGTCCTGAGGTCGATGATCTCGACGTCGGCCTCGACCGAGTCGGCTGCGTCGACGGTCTCGGGCAGCATCGCCCCCCAGGTGAGGACGGTCACGTCGCTCCCGCGCCGAACCAGCCTCGCCTCGTCGAGCGGGACGACGTACGGATCGTCGGGGACCGGCCCGGACGCAGTCCGGTACCGGGCCTTCGGTTCGAGAAATACCACCGGGTCGTCACACCGGACACTCGCTTCGAGCAGGCCCTTGGCCTCGTAGGCGGTGGACGGGGCCACGACACGGAGACCGGGGATGTGAATCAGGAACGACTCCGTGGATTCGGAGTGGAACTCGCTGGCCTCGATACCGCCACCGTAGGGCACCCGGATGGTCACTGGAATGGAAAAATTGCCGGCCGTCCGCTCGTACATCTTCGAGAGCGTGTACATCACCTGTCCGAACGCCGGATACAGAAAGCCCATGAACTGGATTTCGACCAGTGGCCGTTCGCCCCGCATGGCCATCCCGACAGCCGTCCCGACGAGTGCATTCTCGGACAGCGGTGTGTCGACGACCCGCCGGGGGCCGAACTCCTCGACCAGCCCTTCCGTGGCACGGAACACCCCGCCGATGGGCCCGACGTCGTATCCCAGCAGTCTGACCGCCCCGTCACGGCGGAGTTCGGCTGCCATTCCCTCGCGAACCGCTTCGACCATGGTTCTCGACGGTGCGTCGGATGGGGTCGGCGTCCGGGACGGCGGACCGATGGATACTGTATCGGGTCCGTCCCCCTCGAAATCGGTGAACGGGTTGCGACCGGCGAGTTCGGCCTCGAGTTCCCACCGCTGGTGGCGGAGGTTCCAGTCGCCCGTGGGGTGGTGATCGAACATTCGGAGCGGGTCCGATTGCGACACTGCTCTGGCCGCATCGACGGCTTCCTGGACGGCTTCCGTCGCTGTGTTCTCTATCTCCTCGACCCTCCGGTCGTCGAGTATCCCCTCCGCGCGGAGGTATCGCTCGAACCGATCGACCGGGTCCCGTTCCTGCCAGTACTGTTCGTGGGCCTCCGACCGGTAGACGGACTGCTCGTCGGCGCTGTTGTGGTCGGTCCGACGGTACGTGACGGCCTCGATGAGCGTCGGCCCACCCCCTTCCCGGGCCGACTCGACTGCCGACTGTGTCGCGTCGTAGACGGCGAAGACGTCGTTGCCGTCGACGCGTTCGTGGGGGATGCCGTGGGCTGTGGCTTTCGCTGCGAACGTTTCGGCTGCAGTTTGACGGTGTGACGGGACGGAGATGGCCCACTGGTTGTTCTGGCAGATCGTGACGACCGGGGCGTCGAAGACGCCGGCGAAGTTCAGCGCCTCGTGGAAGTCGCCCTCGGACGTCGCCCCCTCACCGATGTAGGCCATCGTCACCGCCTCGGGGTCGTCCCCCGACTCCGCGGCGGCGAACGCGTCGACCATCCCGGTCCCCACGGCGTTGGTGACGTTGACGGCAAGCGGCGTCGATCCCGGCGTTATCGTCACGTCCGGCGCTTCGTCTTCCGGAACCGGGAGCTGTTCGTTCACCGTCTCCGGTTCCGCGCCCATCAGCTTTGCCAGGACGCGTTCCATCGGTGTTCCGAGGTACAACAGGCCCGCAGTCTGTCGGTAGCTGGGATAGTACCAGTCACCCGTGTCGAGGGTCGCCGCACTGCCGAGTGAGACGGCTTCCTCGCCGACAGAGTCTGCGGCGACGCTGATCTCGCCCCGGCGTTGCATTCGCATGACCTTCTGCTCGTAGGCCCGCGTCAAAACGAAGGTCCGGTACCACTCGAGGAGTGTCTTCTCGGGGACCGACGGAACCGCGCCCGATACCGAGCCGTCCGGCTCGAGAATCCGCTCGAACGATGATTCGTCCGGCGGTTCGGTTGTCCACTCGTCCATTACCGTCCCTATTCATCCCCGCCGGTTAAAAACTCACGCTGTGACGGGCACGTGTTTGGACCCTGTGGTCCGGCCTCCCGTACGCCCGGCAGTCGACGGTGAGACGGGTCACTGCCGACGCGACATGAGACGGACTACTGTGACTACTTTCGGTACCGTGTCCCACGAGTGGCCGCTTCGCGGGTCGAGGCACGGACGTCGCGGACCAATAGCGGTACCCAATCACAGCAGTCGTATGAAACGGTCACCGCTCCGGACTGCGCCCTGCTTCCGTCACAGCGGTTCGGAGAGCATGTTGTTGTATGTCGCACGCTCGACGATCAGTCCCTGGTCGTCGAACCGGAGGAAGTCAGCAAAACCGAACGACACGTCGCTGTCGTCGAGGAGGCTCTTCCCGGCGAAGGTCCCCTGAACGGCAACGTGATCGCCCGACACCACCATGTCCCCTATCGAGTGCTCCCCGCTGAGCGCGCGGTCGTTCTCGTAGAACTCGCGGAATTCCTCGATGCCGTCGATGACCCGTGGCCCCGACCGCGTGTATCGGATGTCGTCCGCGAACAGCGCGAACACCTCCTCCAGATTACCCGCATCGACGTGTCTGTAGTACGATTTTGCCGCCGCCGGGTCGGCGTTTCCTGTCATACTGTGTTCTCTGTCCCGGGTGTTGAATAATCCCAGGGTTCGTCCGACCGCTGTCGCTTCACACGGACTGCTGTGAGTGTTTTCGAGGGGTTCGGCAAATATCGTCGTCCTAGCCGCTGAAACTGACACTCTGTGCCGGCCCGGCGGTGAGGCGAGCGCAGCGAGGCGAGGCTCGTCGAACCCCGTTCGACGGCGG
>JAZKTU010000148.1:0-6975 GCA_036625385.1 Halovenus sp.
GCGTTCATCTGCGGTTGCGGTGCGGTATCAGTACCGAACTTTGTGAGGTACTGAACCTGTGCTTCCGAGCTCACATCGAAGAGACAGGTACCCTGGTGCACCGGGTAATTGTGGTTTCCACGTACCAAGACGTTCTCGTTTCACCGAATGGCCGTCGGGGCTCAGGTAGTTCCGGGCCGCCGGCCAGCTCGTCAACGAACTCTCCGGAGAGGTCAGCCGATGTTATACTGTCGGACGGAACTGTTGATACTTTCACTCGCCCCACGTGGAACGAGCAGAATATCATGACTTCCGTCCGACAGTATACCGTCACCGCGTCGACGTGGTCGGCTTCGCGCAGCCGGTCTGCGTGGTCGTTTGCGTCCGCTTCCGTCCAAAGTGCGGTGGCTTGCATTCCACCTTCGATCGCGTACAGGACGACATAGGCACGTGAACGTGAGCCACGCCATCCGCTTACCGTTTCTGCTCTAGATGATCGCGTGACAGCGATGGGTGTGGCTGTCGTTCACCTTCGACTCTTGCGCCGCAGAACAACTGAGAATGGTGGGAACCCAGAGCCTTATTGCGGTCTGGGTCGAACCCCGAGTGGCTGTGGTTTGAAGTGGGCCGGCGCAGATTTGAACTGCGGTTACGGCCACCCGAAGGCCGAAGGATACCAAGCTACCCTACCGGCCCGCTCCGTCAGAACGAAGTCTCGGTCGAAAGTTAACCCTTCCGAAACTCTCTCCTGACTACGGTTCGTCCCCCCCTCCGGCCCCCGGCCGTACGATTCGCCCCTTCCGTCCAAAACAGCAAAAATGGTTTTGCCCCTCTCGTATACCACGTTCCGAAGCCGAACTCGTCGGTGAACGGACGCCCGGCCCTTTTTGATCGGTCCTAACTTCCTGCGGGTATTCGCCAGTCCGGCCTGGCGAAACTCTTCAGTGGCCCACAGCTGGCAGTCTCACCAGCCGTGGTCGAGTCCGGACTCTGCAGGTCGCCGGTACTTGTACCAGGCACACGCCGCGACCATCAGCCCGAGGCCGTAAAGCGGTGGCATCGCGAAGCCACCGACGGAAAACCAGACGGGATCGAGCGATGCGGGAAGCCGATCGAGTATCTCGACGACATCGCCGGTGCTTCCCGTGAACGACATCAGGACGCCTCCGGCGACGAACGCCCAGCGACCAGGCCCACCATCCCAGACGTACAGCAATCCGACGAGAGGCAGGTAAAGCATCACGAGATACCAGCGCAGCGCTGGAAAGATAACGATCATGACGACTAGGGTCACGAAGATGGCCATCAACCGGTCGAGGGGTGTCTCCACCGAACGGTAGAAAAACGCGAGGGTCACAGCCGACACGACCACGGCGAGGGCCACGAGGGCCTGGTACGGTGCGCTTGGCCATACGCTGTATAGCCACTGCGAGAGGGGTTGCTGGATCGTGAGGTAATACGTCCCGTCGACGGGATAGCCACCGACAAACTGTTGGGAACTGCCACGGCCGGCCAGCACATCGGTGAAGTAGTAGACCGTCGTCTCGAATCCGAACAGGAGGGCCCCGGCAAGCAGGCTGGCGATACCGGTGCCGGCTGCCACGGCAACCGCCCGCCAGCGACGCGTTCGGAGCAACCACAGCCCGATAATAGCAGGAAACACCTTGTAGAGTGCCGGGAGCGCGAGAGCAACGCCGGCAAGCGAGTCGCGGTTTCGCGCCAGCGCCCAGAAGCCAAGCGTGATCAGGAAGGCGAGTATCAGGTTGATGTTTCCGTAGTAGATGGTTCCGAAGGCATGCGTCGACAGCACGAATGCCGCGAAAATCAACACGATATCTAGCCAGCCGAGACGGGTGCCAAAATCCTCGACGTAGTCCACGATCAGTATCGTTGCACCGACACTTGCCCCGACGGAAAGAAGGATCATTACCGCGTATGCCGTCGACCAGTCGACGACCGAGAGCGGATAGTACCCGAGGACGGTAACGGGTGGATACAGGTACACGGCCCAATCGAACGTTCCCGGCGGCACGGCGTCGTAAAACGGTTCGCCGGCGCGTGCCAGTTCCGCGGCGTAGTGGTACGTCCGGGAATTGATTCCCATTTGCGAGCCCGGCTCCCAGGTGAACAGGCCGATACGGGGGTTGTCCCGATAGGCGTCCAGACCGAGAGGGAGGGTCGCGAGCAACACCAGCCAGGCCCCGAGATAGCGACCGGCAATGACCGGGCGGGCGGCGAGACGAGAACGGATCACGTTCCCCTCTGTATTCCGGTCGAATAAATAAATGATCGTCATCCGAGTCCCGATCCCCACACTTCGGACGCGGCGCTGGCTACGTTCCGGCAGCCGTATCGAGCCAGTTGTGTGCGACGACGATGGCGTGGTCTGCGTGCAACGCTTCCGGACCGAGAGAGACCCGCCGGGACTGGTACAGACCCACCGTCGCCCGATCGGACTCCGTGAAACTCCGGTGATCAGAGAGCACGAAAACTGGCGAGGGGGGCGGTGTCTGTTCCCGCGCAGGATCGCCATCCGGGGACAGTGCAACGACAGTTCCCTCGCCCGCACGGGCCTCGAGCGTCGCCGCGAAGCCGCACCTGCGAAGCGACACACCGGGGGAGACCTCGACAGGCTGGTGCCCGATCGCCTCCTCGCGCTCCGCCAGCGCCGCCCTGATACGGGCGGCGGTCGAGCGCTCGTCCGGGTTCAGCCCCTGCAGATCCCGACTGTCGAAACTCACCGTGAACTCGTCCCCGAGAACGAGATGGGTCCGGACGGCTGGCCGGATCCCGTGGGAGAGCAACATCGACGCAGTGACACACCGCGCGAGGAGATCCATCCGCCCGACACCGGGGAGGTCGTCGAGCGGGAATTCCGGGGTAGTCGGGGCCTCGTGACCGACGACGACGAACTCGCGCATGTTACCAGGTCAGCCCCTCGTAGGTGATGCCGTCCCGACGGGCAACGATACGGCGACCGTCGACGACGACCGGGGTCGCCATCGCGTCGAACTCCTCGTCGAGCGTGGCGAACTCGTCCCAGTCGGTGACGGCCACCGCGCCGTGTGCGCCGGCGAGCGCCGCGCGAGCGCTATCGGCGTACTCGATGTCGGGAAACCGCTCGCGCATCCGGTCGTTCGCGACCGGGTCGTACGCCACGACGGTCGCTCCACGCGCCCTGAGCCCCTCGATAACCGGGATCGCCCGGGAGTTACGGATATCGTCGGTACCAGGTTTGAACGCGAGTCCCAGTACCGCGACGCGGGCTCCTGCCACGTCGACGTGGTCGGCAAGCAACGCCAGTAACCGCTCGGGTTGTTCCTCGTTCAGGGCAACGGCAGCGTCGAGTACCCGTGGTTCGTACCCGGCCTCGCGTGCGGCGGTCCGGATCGCGTCGACGTCTTTCGGGAAGCAACTGCCCCCCCATCCGACGCCGCTGCGGAGGAACCGGTCCCCGATGCGGTGATCCAGTCCGAGCGCGTCCGCCACCTCGTAGGCATCGACGCCGAACTCCTTGCAGATGTTCCCCAGGTCGTTGATGAGACTGACCTTCGCTGCCAGGAACGCGTTGTTCGCGTACTTGATCATCTCGGCCTCGCGGCGGCCAGTTTCGACGACCGGGATATCCCACTGGGAAACTAGCGGTTCGTACAGTTCCGCGAGCGCGTCGAGGGCACGCTGGTCACCGTCGGTCCCGAGGACGATCTTGTCCGGCTCCATGAAATCGTCCACCGCGGACCCTTCGCGCTGGAATTCGGGGTTGACCGCCAGGCCTAGGTCGACACCCGCCTGCTTACCGGAGGCCTCCTCGATGACCGGCTCCAGTTCGTCCTCGGTCGTGCCGGGGATCACCGTACTCTTCACGACGACGAGGTGGTACCCCTCTTTCTCTGCGATGGCTTCGCCAACTGACCGCGCGCCCGCTCTCATCGCCGCCAGGTCGATACTCCCGTCCGGGTTGTTCGGCGTCGGGAGCGCCAGCATCGTGACCGCTGTGTCGGCCACCTCGTCGTAGCTCTCGGACGCCCTGAGCCGCCCGCCGCCGTACGCACTCACCAGGGCGTCGAGGCCCGGTTCGTGGATCGGGGCTGTCCCGTCGTTGAGCTGGGCCACGACCCTCTCGTCGGTATCGACCGCCAGAACGTCGTGTCCCAGGTCGGCGAGACACGCCCCCACGGTCGTCCCGACGTACCCGCTGCCGACGACGCTCACGTACATTATTCGGGGATACACGGGGTGTCGTCTTGAGCGTTCGGTCTCGCGTAGCGAGTGACGGTCACACGAAGCCGACTGGGCCCGGGGACAGCCGTTGCTACGTCCCGGTAAAGAAGCGCCCGTGGAATCCGAACGGTTCCGCGTGTGGTATTCGGGCACGCCCCAGTTCCGCGAGCGTCCCGGCGTCGAACACCACCACCCAGGAGTGCTCCGCGGCGACGTCGAGCACCGGGGCGATAACGACGCCGTCGTCTTCCCGCTCACCGTCGGGACGTTGCACCATACACGGCTCCTCGACGTACGCGTCGGTCTCCCACCACTCCGTCGCCTGTCCCCGTTCGGTATCGATTTTCACGAGTCCGTTTGCCCCTTCGCGGTCGGTCGCCTGTCCGTAGGCGTATCGGTAGGGACGCGTCTTCCTGTCCCGCGCGACGGCGGGGAGTTCGATGCCGCCGTCGTACAACTGCTCGCGTGATACCCCGTCCGGCCCCAGTCGGTAGCGCACGAAGCGTCCGGGAGGTGCGCCGTCGAACCCTTCGGTTTCGAGACTCTCGAAAGAGAGGGCATCCACGATGGCGTCGTCGTCGAACTCGACGAGGTCGAGTACCGTCTCCCCGCCGTCGTCGAACGCATTGACGGTGTGAAAGACGAAAAACGGGCCCGTCTCCAGCTCGGCGCTCACTGCGCCGGTCTCTCTCTCGACGACGGTGAACGTCGTCCCCCGCTCGGGTTGCCAGTCTAGCAGGTCGAAAAACCCCTCGGTGAACGGCGAGAACGCACGCCGTATCGAGATGCGAAGCGGCGTTTCTACCAGTACGACGTGTCTCTCGCTCACCCCGATGCTGTGGACGTACGCCGGCGCGTCCGTCTCGATACGCGTGATCCGCTCGCGTCGCCGCGTTCCCGACGGAATACGGAAGATGTCGTAGCTGTGGGTGCGGCCAAAGGAGAGGGAGTGTCCGACGAGGTCACCACTCCGGGGGTCCGCGACGAGGTGGGCCGTCGTCATATCCGGGTCGTGCGTATCCCTGAAGGTGAACGTGCCGTCGGTTTCGAGCGTCTCCGGGTCGAACGCGACCCAGCGGGGAACTTCCGTCTGTGCGACATACTCGCCGTCGATACGGGCGAGGTGAACGTTTGCGTTGTCCGTCGGTTCCGGCGGCCCCAGTCGCCGTACCCAGTCGAGGATCGACCGCCAGCCGTTTTCGTCGGTCGCGAACTGTCCCGTCGTTTCCCCCGCCGTCGCGTCCGCGTAACTCTCTGTCCGGAGAAACCGGTTACTGTACCGGACCGTCCCGCTCTCGAACCTGTACTTTCGCACCATTGCCAACCCGTCGAACCAGTGGCGAAGGCGCTCGCCACCCACGTCGTACAGTCCCGGACCGTTCCTGAGCAGTGCGCCCGACAGCCACGACGGGATTTCCCCCTCGACCGGAAGCTGCTGGTCGGTCAGTTCCTGCTCCAGCGACCGGAAGCCTGGCATGAAGGCGTTCGACACGGGGCGGTGTAGGAGGGCAGCCGATAAAATCCTGCCGGGGATTGCCGACGACGCTGCGTTTCGCCCGACCTCTCGGCCGGGCCGTGGCGACGCGTTCGACACGGCCATGGAACGAAGGCCTTCTCGAGAAAAGAAAATAGAGAGACGAACCATAGCCCACTCCGTAACGAGGCGAGGGGAGCGAGCAATTGAAGCTCGCTGTGGGTGGGAGAGTCAGTACGTCGAGGGAGACGCATTCACGGCCTGACTTGCCAGTTGCGCCCCCCAGAGACGGACACCGCTGTCAGCACCGGATGTCTGCAAATTCTCGCCAGGGTACCATCGTTCAGTCGTCATTTGAGTCGCCACGAAGTATTTATTGCCAGCCACCTTACGTCGTGTATGAGCAGCCCTCCACTCACTCAACAACAGCGTGCTCGGGCAGCTGCCGAGGCAGTCAAACAGGTCACCGCGACCCTCCGTACGCAGCAGCGACCTGGGGACTGATAGTGGTTTTGCGACTTGCAGAGCGAACTGGCCGGTCACGAAACCTGTGCATCCATCGTTCGAGGATGGGGTTGCCACCGCGGTACGGGACCGATGCAGAGCGGACCGCCCGAACACGCTGCTGATACTGCCGGCTGTACCATTTTGAAAGAATTCGCCACCCCGGGGTAGCGAATATCTTTACGCACTTACAGCCGGCAGTATGAGAAATGGCGATTCCTTCGGCGGAACCCTCCACCGAAACTAACTTCTCGAAGATGGGTCATCACCGCCTTCCGTCCCAGTCAACCGAGAACGACACCCGCAGGGGGAGTCTATCCGAGAGCTCCCACTTGCTGCGCGATCGCCATCGAGTTCGTGGCGTTCCAGGCCTCGAGGATCGTCTCATCTTCGATGTGATACCAGGCAACGCCGTGAAGCTCGAAAGATTCCCCCGTGGGTTCGAAGCCTCGGTACGTTCCTTCCATGGTTCCGCTGAACGTGTAGCGGCACGCGACTCCGTCGTCGGTCTCGACAAATTCCTGTACTTCAACGTGGAAGTCCGGGAACGCCGCCCGGATCGCGTCGATGTATTCGGCGTATGACTCGCGATCGTGTCTCTCCCCCATCGGATCGATGTAGGACGAATCCGCGGCGAAGATATCATCGACTGCCTCGGTCTCTCCCGTGTTCCACATCTCGATGTCTTGCATGACCAGTTCTTGCGGTGGTGTGGTAGCCGTCGAACTCATGGTAGCATCCCGAACCCCACGTTATATATCATTATAGAAGATGTTAATTCTTACTACGACAGTGGA
>JAZKTU010000149.1:0-6966 GCA_036625385.1 Halovenus sp.
ACCTCGGTCCCGAAGCCAGCCTATGAACAGGACGCTGTACGAGGACGGGGCGCCGCGGGTATCGGGCGTCGAAGCCGATATCGTCGACGCGGTGTCAGCAGAGGAGCCGTGGCAACTCGTCGAACGATTCGCCGAGCTGGAGCGCGTCTCCGGGACCGACGACGAGCGCGAGGCGGCATCGTATCTGACCGACCGGCTCGCGCACTTCGGCGTCGACCACGAGGTCCACAGACCTGAACTGTACCTGAGCACACCCCACGGCGCGAGCATCGAAACGGACGACGGGTGGGTCTCCGAGACGATCAAAACCGTCTCCTTCTCCGCGAGTGGGGAGGCCGAGGGGGAGCTCGTCTACGTCGAGAACGAGGAGGAGATGGACTCCATCCAGGCGATGCTCTCGGTCTCGCTTTCGGGCCTCGACGACGACCTCTCCGGAAAGGTGGTCATGAGCGAGTCGATCATCCCGATCAGCGCGATCGAGGAACTGACCGAGCGCGGGGCCGAGGCGTTCATCGGCATCCACCCCCACGAGCGCGAACCCCACGAGGGGATCGTTACCCCGATCTGGGGCGGCGCACCGCCGTATGCGGACCGGGACCGGATTCCGGAGCTCCTCGTCGCCAACGTCTCCCAGCGCGACGGACAGACGCTCCGGGAACGGGCTGCAAGCGGCGTCGACGTGTCCGTCTCCGCGGAGACGGAAACGGCGTGGCAGGAAACGCCGCTCGTGCTCGCACGCATTCCCGGTGAGGCAGCCCCGGAGACCGACGAGTTCGTGCTGGCTCACGGGCATCTCGACTCGTGGCACGTCGGCGTGACCGACAACGCAACGGGGGACGCGACACTACTGGAACTTGCGCGGGTGCTTGACGCCCACAGCGACCAGCTCCAGCGAGACGTCTGGGTGGCGTGGTGGCCGGGACACTCGACCGGGCGATACGCCGGGTCGACGTGGTTCGCCGACGAGTTCGCACAGGATCTCGCTGACCGCTGTGTCGCGCACGTGAACGTCGACTCCCCGGGCGTCGCTGACGCGACTGAATACGACGAGCGCGTGAAATGGATGGCCGGCGTCCACGAGATTGCGGCCAGCACGATCGAGGACGTGAGCGGCAAGGAGACGGTGAAGCGGCGGCCGCCACGGGCGGGCGACTACTCGTTCAACAACCTCGGTATCCCGGGGATGTCGCTCCAGTCGAACATCCCGGAACCCGTCCGGGCGGAGCGCGGCTACCACCCTGTCGGCGGCTCCGGCGGCCACGCCGACGCGTGGCATCTCACGACCGACACGATCGAGAACGCCGACCCCGACGTGCTGGCCCGCGACACCGAGGTGTACACCCTCGCGACCGCTCGGCTGAGCCGGGCCGACCAGCCGGCCGATCCGTTACGGACGATCGACAGCCTCCGTTCGGTACTCGAGGAGTACGACGGAGCCAGCGCGTTCGATCTCGGACCGGTTCTCGCGGAGCTGGATTCACTTCGAGCGGCGACGACAGCCGCTCTCGGCGACGCCGACGAGTACGCTGACGAGATCGACAGGGCGGTGAAAACGCTCACCCGGCTGCAGTTTGCGACGGAGGGGGAGTTCGAGCAGGACCCCGCCGAGAGCCGGCCGCCGTTCCCTCGGATCGCGAGCGTCGAACAGCTGCCCGATCTCGACGGCGACGACGAGCGGTTCCTCGAACTGCAGCTCCGCCGCGCGCGCAACGAGGTCGTGGCCGACCTCCGGCGCCTGACCGAGTCGCTGTAGCGGGCGGCCACCAGCCGCTACTGTTCCGTGTCGGCGACTTTTTTACGTCGATTCTCGGATCGCCTCCCAGATGGCGGCTGTTCGGAGCACACCGACGTCGTCGTCGCGCGCACCGACGAACTGGAGTCCCACGGGGAGCCCGTCGCTTTCGCCGCACGGGACCGACACCGCGGGGTGACCTGTCAGGTTGAACGGGCCTGTCGTCCTGACTGCCTCGTCCAGCGTGTCGTCTTCGAGATAGTTCTCCCCGTCCCACGCCGGGGCAACCATCGGCGTCGTCGGCCCGGCGAGTACGTCGACGCCGTCGAGCGCGGTGTCGACGCCATCGGTCACCAGCTCTCGTGCGCGCTGGGCCCGCGCGTAGTACTCGTTTCCGTACTGCTCCATCAGGTGGTGGCCGTAGATGAGCACGTCCGCGGTGTACTCGCCCAGTTCGCCCGGCCGTTCCTCGAACGCCTCTGCCATCGCCACTGCGAGCTCCGTGCTCGACTCGGAGCGCTGCCAGTAGTTGACCCCGTTGGAAGCGACGTACGCTGCGACTTCGGTCATAGCGATGGCCCACCATGCGGGAATCGCGTACGCGAAGTGGCGGATGGACACCTCACGGACGGTTGCGCCGGCGCCGGCCAGTTCGTCGATTGCGTGCCGTACCGTTTCGTCGACCGCTGGGTCGCCGCCGAACAGTTCGTCCGGGACGCCGACGGTGAGGTCGCCGGCGGCCGCCCCGTCGACGTCCCGAACCGCGTCGACGTACGCTCCCGTCGTCGCTCCACGCGTGGCATCGTCCCGCGAATCGGGGCCCGCCATCGCGGCGAGCGCCCGAGCGGCGTCCTCGACGGCGTTCGAGAGCACACCGATTTCGTCGTTGAGCTTCGAGAACTGCACGAACCCGGTCAGGGGGACGAGCCCACGGCTCGGTTTGAAGCCGACGACACCGCAGAACGACGCCGGAAACCGGACCGAGCCGCCGGTGTCAGTTCCGAGGGCGACGTCGACCTGGTCGTTCGCCACCGCGACGCCGCTGCCGGCGGAGGACCCACCGGGCTGGTGGTCGGGGTCGTTGGGGTTCCGCGCCAGCCGAAACCGCATGGCGTCGGCATCGCCGCCGAGGGCGAACTCGTCCATGTTTGCCTTGCCCACGATTCGCCCGCCGGCATCGAGCAGTCGCTCGACGACGGTTGCGTCCTCGTCCGGGACGTGGTCTGTGAGCAGTGGTGACCCACACGTCATCGGGACCCCGGCGACGGCGATGTTGTCCTTGACCGCGACGGTTCGACCCGCCAGCACCCCGTCGTCGGTGCGGTGCAGGTCACACCGCGTGAGAAACGCGGCATACGGGTCCTCGGTCTCGTCCGGGTCCCAGTACTCGCGGTCCGGCGCCGAGGGTGAATCGAGTTCGTCGAGTTTGCTGACGAGGTCGTCCTGTGCCTCGATGGCCGTTATCTGATCGTCCCGATCGATTCTGGACTGGTCCAGCCGTGCTCGTTTCGCGTACTTGCGAACGTCTTCAGGTTCGATTCCGCTCATAGTACCTTCTCACACCTATCCCGCAAAATAGCTTCCCGGCGCCAACGGCGGATAGCCGGCCGAATTCCGAACTGGGGCTCCGACTGATTGGCCGTGATTACTCGGTGTCCGCCTGAGCGTCTGACCCAACTGCTCCCCCGGTCATCTCGTCGCCGGCTTCGTCGACAGCCTCATCGTCAGTCTCCTCGCCGTTCTCTGCCTCGGCTTCGTCGCCCTCCTCATTGCCGACGACCGTCTCGTGGACCTGCACGCCTTTCTCTGCGAGGTGGCGCATCTGACGGCGGGCGAACTCCTCCTCCCGGGTGCCGTGGGTGGCGAGAACGACGACCTCCGCGCGCCCGACCGGCCGCATGGTTCGACCAGCGCGCTGGGCACCCTGTCGTCGCGACCCGCCGAGGCCGGATGCGACGATTGCGAGTTCGGCGTTTGGCAGGTCGATCCCCTCGTCGCCGACGCGTGAGACGACCAGCGCCTCCTCCTCGCCCGTGCGGAACGCTTCGAACAGCGCCTCTCGCCGGTGGTGCGGGGTCTCGCCGGAGACGAACGGCGCGTCGATGGCGTCGGCGATGGCGTCGCCCTGGTCGAGATAATCAACGAACACCAGTGCCTTCCCCTCGGACTCGGAAAGCAGCCGCTGGGTCTCCTCGATCTTCCGCGGGTTGGTGCCGGCGAGCACGTGGCGGTTGCGCCCCTCCGCGTTGGCCCACTCGTTCTCGGCGAACTCCTCGTCCCAGGGGAGATAGCGCAGTTCGACCGCCGGTTCGGCGACGAAGCCGGCGTCGAACAGCTGGGACCAGTCAGTGCCAAGCGGCGGACCGATGAGCGTGTAGATCTCCTTTTCGTCGTCGCTCTCCCGCACGGGCGTCGCCGTGAGTCCCAGCCGGTGTTTCGCCTGCAGCGCCGTCGACCGGCGGAACACCGGCGCGGGGACGTGGTGGGCCTCGTCGAAGACGATCAGCCCCCACTCCCGGTCATCGAACAGCCCGCGGTGGCGGTCCATCCCCGCGATCTGGTAGGTTGCGATGGTGACCGGTCGGAGCTGTTTGCTGCCGCCGTGGTATTCGCCGATATCCGTTGGCTCGATGCTGGTGTGTCCCAGAAGCTCCTGGCGCCACTGACCGGCCAGTTCGCGTGAGGGGACCAGAATCAGCGTCTCCCCGCCGACGCCCGCGAGCGCGCCGAGGGCGGCGACGGTTTTCCCCGACCCGGGCGGGCCAACGAGTACGCCGGCCCGTTTCTCGAGGAAACTGTCGACCCAGGACTGCTGGTACTCGCGGAGCTCCGCCGTGAGCGCCACGTCGACGGGGTCGCCGCTCTCGAGTTCCCGGTCGTCGACGACGGGGTAGCCGGCCTCGTAGAGCGTGCGCTTCACTTCGGCGATGGCGTCCTCGTTCACCCAGGCCTCCGTCTCGGAGATCGGTGCGCGGATGCAGTCCTCGGCCAGTTTCTCCAGAGCAACGTTGCCAAGCAGTTCGTCAGTCGCCGCCAAGAGCACGGTGTAGCCATCCTCGTGGGTGAACAGTCGGAAGCGGTTCGCGCGCTTCCACTGCCCCTCGACCCACTCCTCGAGGCCCCCGTAGCGCCGGGGGAACGTCGCGCGCATGGTCAGCAGCAGGTCGGCGACGCCGTCGAACGGCGCCGACCAGACGTCTTCAGGCCGGATACGATAGAGATAGCCGCGGGTTCCGGGCTCGGTGCCGGTGGTGTCGACGAGATGGGCGAACTGCGAGAGCCGTGCCTGTGTGTACTGGGTCGGCCTGTCGACGACGATCTCTCGGCGTTCAGGAAAGACGACGACCCGCTCGCGCGAGGCGAGTTCGCCCCACTCGGTCGGATACCAGACGACCGGGTCGTTTTCCACGTCGACCCGCTGGACGACGCCGTCCTCGGCGAGCGATTCGAGTGCTTCGTCGGCGTCGGCCTGTGAGCGGTCGAGCCGTCGGGCGAACTGGCCCGCAGTGAGCAGCGGTCGCCCCTCCGCCTCGACGGCGTCGTAGAACTCGGACAGCGAGAGATCGCTCATTGTCACCGCTAACGCGGCGGGGGGAATACGGCTTGCGACCGCTGCTTAGTTCGAACAGTGCGATCGGTCGAGCCCCTCTTTCGAGCGGAACCGACCGCCACAGTCGACACAGCGCAGATGTCCGTTGCCCGGGGCGGAACTGACGGTATGGCCGCGCATGTGGAACGGCCGGGGCACGTCACGCGGGCGGATGCGGTCCGGGATATGCCGTTCGGCGTCCTCGGAGAGCGCGGTGCGGAGCTGGATGGTCTCGATATCCGTTCGGTCCCAGCGGTCGGAGTGGCGAGCGGCTTCGCGGTCCGCCAGCTCCGTCCAGGCCGTGACGACGACAGGGGACGGGGTCTCGGTGTCGCAGACCACGACAACGAGCCGGACGCCGTCGATAATGCGGGCGAACCGCCAGCCGTCTGTCGTGTTCCAGCGGAGTTGGCCCTCGCGGATGGTCGTATCGACGGCGTCGATGGAGAGATAGCGCCCGCCTTGGACGAGTCGTTCACGGAAGTGATCCGTGAGCGCATACTGACCGGGGTCACGGACTGGCGGGTCTTCCGTGCGGCGTCGCGCCGCTTCCCCGGCCATCTCGGTTGCCGCCGATGGCGTCTTCCCTAGGCTGTCGTACGGCTCGAGGCCCGGTGCGCCCCGGCCCTCGCCGTGCTCACGGGATGCCACAGGCGCGCTTCGTACTGGAGGGTAATGCCTCTTGTGCCGTTTGGCGTCGCTAACGGGGTACTGCGCCGCAAAACCGGGTGTGGCCGACGAGAGACTGACAGAGTTCGGTCACGCGTGGTCGCCGCGCGGGCGTGTGCGTGACTACTCAGCCCAGGAGGCCGAGCCCTTCGATGCGCTCGACGATCTGTTCGACTGCTTCCTGTGCGTCCTGCGTCTGTTTCCCGCCGGTGATCACGATCTTCCCCGACCCGAACAGGAGAATGACCACGTCCGGCTCGTCCATCCGATAGACGAGTCCCGGGAACTGCTCGGGCTCGTACTCCACGTCCTCCAGCCCAAGCCCGATCGCGAGCGCGTTGAGGTTGAGGTTGTGGCCCAGGTCTGCGCTGGAGACGATGTTCTGGACGGTGATCTCCGGGTTCTCCTCGACCGGGATGGTCAGATCTCGGAGTTTGTCGAAGATGATGTCCAGCGCGTCGTGGACGTCTTCGATACTTTTTGCGCCCGTACACACGATCTTCCCCGACCGGAAGATGAGCGCTGCGGCTTTCGGGCTCTGGGTCCGGTAGACCAGCCCCGGGAAGTTGTCCGGGTTGAAATCCGCGCCCGGAAGGTCCTCTGCCAGCGCTTCGAGGTCGAGCTCCTGCCCGATGCCCGTCGATGCAACCACGTTCTGAATTTCGATGGAATCTGCCGGCGAACTCATTCTTCGTCCCATAATGCTTTCCCCGCCCTTATAAAGGGTTCCCTTATATAGTCGGCGAGTCGCGTCGTCGATCTGTCGGAATGCCGGAACTCGCTGAGCGAGGGACAGAGACAGGGCACTGTGGCCACATACCGAGTTTATGTATATCACAGAGCGACCGCATCATCAGGGTTATATACTTACCTCTCATCGGATGGTACGCGAAGGTCGCCCGGGCAGTCGCCCCCGGTCGACGCCCGAGCCCGATCGACGAGTTCGGACACGCTCCGAAGCCCTTATGTGGATACG
>JAZKTU010000150.1:0-6859 GCA_036625385.1 Halovenus sp.
GCCCGTCGCCGTGTTCGCCCGAGACCGAACCGCCGTACTCGACTGCCAGGTCCGTGACGGCATCCGAGATCGCCCGCATCGTCTCGATCCCCTCGACGCCTTTCGTGTCGACCAGCGGGCGGACGTGCAGACAGCCGGGTCCGGCGTGACCGTAGAAACTGGCAAACGTATCGTGGTCCGCGAGGATCTCCTGGAAATCTGTGACGAAGGCGGGGAGTGCCGCCGGAGGGACTGCGACGTCCTCGATGAAACTCGCGTGTTTCGCGTCGGTGGTCCGGGAAAGCAGTATCGGGAGCCCGCTCTTGCGGAGTTTCCAGAACTGCTTGCGCTCCCTCGGCCCGTGGGCCTCGCTGGCGCTCACGGCCCGGGTGGGTGACGCGGTCGCTGTCCGCCCGCTCCCGGCGGCAGCGACGTTGGTCGTCGCGCCCGGGCAGCGGTCGGCGAGCAGGTCGGCAACTTGTTGTTTCCCTGCCGTGTCGCTGTCCGCGTAGAACTCGACCAGCAATACTGCCGCGATGTGTTGTGGGACCATCTCCGCGACCAGCGGCCCGAACTCCGCAGTCTCGCGGGCCAGGTCGAGCAACACGTCGTCGAGTACCTCCACAGCGGCAGGCCCGTGCTCGACGACGGGCGCGACGTCCGCCATCGCGTCCGACAGCGTCTCGTAGCGCAACAGTGCCACGGCCTTCGTCGCCGGGATCGGTTCGAGCGAAACTGTCGCTTCCGTGATAACGGCGAGCGTCCCTTCGCTGCCGGCGAGGAGGCGGGCAAGGTTGACCGTCCCCGTCTCCGCGTCCGCGACGAGTCTGTCGAGGTTGTACCCGGAGACGTTGCGTTTCAGGTCGGGAAACGCCGTCTGAATCGTTTCACGCTCCTCGAGAATATCCCCTACAGCGGCGTAGATGCGCTCCTCGGGTGTCGCGTGGGGCCCACGGTCGGCCCGTCGGTGAATCTCATCGATGGCGGTTTCCCCGAACTCCGTGACGGTACCGTCGGCGAGCACGGCCTCACACGACTCGAGGTACGCGTCGGTTTTCCCGTACGCGAGCGAGTGTGACCCGGTCGAGTTGTTCCCGATGGCCCCGCCCAGTGCGCTCTTGTCGCCCCACGCGGGGTCGGGTGCGAACTTCAGCCCGCGGGCGGCCAGTTCGTCGTCGAGTTCACCCAGGATGACACCGGGCTGTGCCCGAGCGACCCGTTCGTCCGCATCCACCTCGAGGACCGTGTCCATGTAGCGCGTACAGTCGAGAACGACCGCTTCGTTGACCGTCTGCCCGGCGAGGCTCGTTCCACCGCCGCGTGGCAACACCGGGACACTGCGTGCCGAACAGTACTCGAGCACGGCAGAGACGTCCGCCGTCCCGGTCGGATAGACGACACCGATTGGCGTCACCTCGTAGGCGCTCGCATCAGTCGCGTACAGCTGTTTCGTGTACTCGTCGAAGCGGACATCCCCCTCGACGCGCGCACGGAGGTCCTGAACCATCGCAGGGCGTTTCACCTTCCCGCCCGTGTAATCGTACGCCGAGCGGGAGTCCGCCGATGGATCCGCCGGACGCTCGCCGTGCCTGCTCATGGTAGCCGTTGTGTCTGGACGACCTAATACTGCCGGCTGTAAGTTCGTAAAGATATTCGCTACCCCGGGGTTGCGAATTCGTTCAAAATGTTACAGCCGGCAGTATAAACTGTCTGCCCCATCCCCGGTGTAGCTACCGGGACAGAGATACCAGAAATACCCCGTGGTTCGCGTACGCTTAAGTGCGACTCGATGGAAGAATTACACGCAATGGAACTCACATGGCACGGCCACGCGACGTGGCGCGTCGACCTCGAATCGACGACGCTGCTCGTCGATCCCTTCTTCGGCAATCCGAAAACCGACATGGACGCAGGCGACGTTGATCCGGACGCTGTCCTGATAACGCACGGACACGACGACCACGTCGGCGACGTTGGCGCGTACACGGACGCGACTCTCGTCGGGACGCCGGAGGTAACAGCCCACCTCGCTGCCGAACACGGCTTCGAGGAAGACAACGTCGTCGGGATGAACCTCGGCGGAACTGTCGAGATGGGTGATGCGTTCGTCACGATGCACCGTGCGGACCACACGAACGGCCTCGAGTCCGGATTCGAGGCACCGAGCGGCGGGTCACCCGCCGGTTACATCATCTCGGACACCGGACCGACGCAGATCACCGACAGCGACGCCACCACGTTCTACCACGCGGGTGACACCGCGCTGATGAGTGAGATGCGCGACGTCATCGGCCCGTTCCTCGAACCTGACGCTGCCGCGTTGCCGGTCGGGGACCACTTCACGATGGGGCCACAGCAGGCCGCCATCGCGGCTGACTGGCTCGGTGTCGACGTCGCGTTGCCGATGCACTACGACACGTTCCCGCCGATCGAAATCGACACCGAGACCTTCGAGACCGAGATTGCCGCGAACGCACCCGGTGCGGAGGCTGTCGTCCTCAACGGCGACGAGAGTTTCGACCTCTCACCCCAGTGATCGCCGCGCGACGGATGGGCACACGACGGTCCGGATCTGCTCGTGACCGCTATTGTTTTCAGGCCTGCACGTCATCAACAAACGATGCCAGACATCGAAGCTGAGAGCAGGTGTAAAGAGGGATACACGACAACCAGCGCCATCGGCGAGCACGAATTGACCATCGATGCCACCGAACAGAATGGTCCCAGTCCGAACCAGGTTCTCGTCGCAGACTACGCCTCCTGTTTCATCCCGGCGTTTCGCGTCGGCGCGAACAAGGAAGGGTTCGAGGATGTCGGCGTCATCGAAATCGACGCCTCGGCCGACCTCGACGAGGAAGACGACCTCGAGTATATCGAGTTCGAGATGCGCGTCGAAGAGTCCCTCGGGAACTCGGTGCAGGATGTCGTCGACCGTGCCGAGGATATCTGTCACGTCCACGCCGCGATCCGCGAGGAACTCCAGGCCGAGATCACAGTCAGGGACGACGCGAATCTCTGACCCGTTTGCTCGTTTTGTTCCCGTCCGTGAGGACGCCAGTGACCGGAAACGCTGATACGCCCCGCCTACCTACTGTTTGTATGGCCAACGACTGGACCGAACGACTCGCCGGGGCACGGATGCAGGTGGATAGGCGCTTTAACGACCGCGTACTCGACTCGCGGTTTACGAACCAGGAGTGGGGGCTTATCATGACCGCTGTGGAGTTCGACATCGACAACCCGGAGCACCCCGGTCAGGCACAACTCGTTGCAAAGACCGACCACCTCGAGGACATTATTGGGGAACTGGACTCGATACAACGGGAGATGGGTGGCTCCCCCACATCCGTCGACGGCGGACCCGCCGGGAACAACATTTTCGGACGTCTCCGGCAGTATCTCGCTGGACTCAAGACGAACTCAGGGGGCGGCAACGACCGGGAGAAACTCCTCGCCGCAAGCAAACTCGTCGAGGAGTATGCGACCGAACTCCAGCAGTTCCTCAAGGAACAGGGACGATGGGAGGACATCTGCGAGAGAGCGGCACGGGAACCCTCGGGTCCGACGAGTTAGCCGGCCCGGAACAGCGTCAACTCCTCCGCCTCGTAGATGTTGATCAGTTCGTTGATGATCTCGTCGTAGCTCTCGTCCTCGATTCGCAGGTTGTCGAGTCGTTCGATCGTCTCCTCGTCGAGTTCGATTTGGGGCATATTCGCAGATTCGTGGAAAACCAAATTAAAGTTACGGACCGTTGCTGTCTGTCGGTTTTACCAGGGTACCGGGGGGTATCGGGGCGTGACACCGGGGTCGGTACGCTCGCAATTTCCGTCGAGGTGAACGGAGACGTGTCACAACCGTCCGTATCAGTTCCCGGCGAGCAGTTCGTTCACGATCCGTTCCGGGTCGAACCGTTCCAGGTCGTGGTAGTCCTGTCCGGTGCCGAGAAAGAGGATTGGCTTGCCGGTGACGTGGGCGACCGAAATCGCTGCCCCGCCCTGTGAATCGGCGTCCGCTTTGGTCAATACCGTGCCGTCGATATCGGACACCGCGTCGAACTCGCGGGCACGGTTGACCGCATCCTGCCCTGCGACCGCTTCGTCGACGAAGATCGTCATATCGGGTTCGATGACACGGTCGATCTTCTCGAGTTGGTCCATCAAGCCTTCGCTCGTGTGGAGTCGACCGGCGGTGTCCCCGAGCACCACGTCGATGTCGTTCGCTTTCGCGTACTCTACCCCGTCGTAGATGACCGCGGCGGGGTCGGAGCCTTGCTCGTGAGAGATGATCTTCTTGTCGAGATTCCGGGCGTGCTGTTCGAGTTGTTCGTTCGCGCCGGCGCGGTACGTGTCACCGTTTGCGAGCACCGACGAGTACCCCCGGTCCTCGAGATAGCGGGCAAGCTTTGCGATGGTCGTCGTCTTCCCGACACCGTTGACGCCGGTAAAAATAATAACGACCGGCTTCTCCGCCTCGGCGATGCGCTGATCGAAGTCGAACTGGCCCACGCTGATGACTTCGTACAGCGCCTCCCGGAGCGCATCCCGCACGAGGTTTCCGGTGCCTTCGAGACGCCGCCGCGTCTCGCCGGTGAGGTTCTCCTCGACATTGTCGAGTATCTCCTGGGCCACGCTCATCTCGACGTCACTCCCCAACAACTCGAACTCGAGTTCCTCCAGATGGGCTTCGAGGTCACGCTCGTCGATGACAGTTTTGCCCGTCGCGAACAGCTTTGCCCGCTCTGTCAGCGACCGTTCGTCGTCTGCCTCGGCATCGTCGTCACCGACAGCGGTGTCGGCTGCCCCTTCGTTCTCCTCTTCCAGTGCCACACTGCCTTCGGCGCCGTCCCCGCCGAACCACTCCTCCTCCACGTCGGCAGCAGGCGGTTCAGACCCCACAGTGTCGTCCGTGACAGCTTCTTCGGGCGGAGGCTCGGCGTCGGCTTCGACGTCCTCGGTGAAGCTGTTCAGCTTGTCCTTCAGTCCGTCGAACATCCTCGCTTACTCGTCTTGTTGCTGTTGCATCTGCTGCATCTGCTGCATCTGCTGGGCCTGCATCTGCTCGGCCTGCTCTTCGAGTTTCTCCGTCTCGGTTTCGATTTCCGCGATGTCCGAGCGCAGGTCCTCGATGCGGCTATCGAGGGTCTCTTTTTTGGCTTTGAGCGACGAAATCGCCCCCTCCTGTTCGCGTTCAGCCGCGTAATCCGCGCCGAGTTCCACGATTATCTCGTCGATGTCCGCGACTTCGGCACGGACGTATGCACCGCCGCCCAGTGGCACCTGGACGGTCGCTCCGCTCTCGATTTCCTCGACTGCTTCGACCGCCTCGTCGATCTCCCGCTTTTCGGCTTGCAACCCTTCGATCTCCTCCCGGATGGCTTCCTTGTGCTGTTCGAGCTCCTCGATTTCCTCGGCGACCTGCTGGAGTTGGCCGCCGCCGCCACCACCGAGACTCATGCTGACACCTCCTCGATTTCGACCTGCGCGCGCTTGAGACCGTGTTTCGAGCCGAACTCGGCGTAGGTGTGCTCGGTCGCGACATCGTCGTTCTCCGCTTCGATCGTCTTCTCGAACGTTTGCCACCCGTCGCGGGCTTTCCATCGACCGGTCACCGTGTATTCATCCATACCAGTCGATGGGGTGTCGAGTCTGAAAGGTCTTGCTACTTGACTACCGGAGGCGGAACTGGCATCGACCATCCGTGCCCCCACCGCTCTGTTCGGTGCGACAGCCGGCAAATATTGGCCCCTCGCGAACTGTGATACGATAACGTACCGAGTATTCCGGTGCAGGCATGACCGACGCGTATGTGCACATCATCGCCGAACCGAGCGCAATTTCCCCCGCTGCCGAGGAGATCGCGGGGGTTCCGTCCGTCGAGGCAGTCCATCTGGTGACTGGCGAACACGACCTCGTGGCCCGGCTGGATCTCGACAGCAAAGACGACGTTGCCCGCGTGGTGACCGAAGAGATTCACGCCGTCAACGGCATCGTCGATACGGTCACACATGTCGCCTTCGAGCCCTAACGGGGACAGCAGACGAGCCACCGGCTGGTTTTTTTGTGGTTGCTATCGAACTCCCAGGTATGGAGTTCGAAGTCGTCCAGGGGGACATCGCACAACAGTCGGCGGACGTGCTGGTCAACGCTGCGGGAACGAGTCTGCAGATGGGTTCGGGCGTAGCTGGTGCTCTCCGCCGGGAGGCGGGCCAGGCAATAAACGATGAAGCTGTCGAGAAAGGCCCTGTCGACCTCGGCGACGTTGCTGTCACCGACGCGTACGACCTCGACGCCGAGTGGGTCATCCACGCGGCTGCGATGCCCCACTACGGCGATGGCCACGCGACTGCCGAGAGCATCGCTGACGCGACCCGGAACACGATCGAAACCGCCGACGACCTCGGCGCGGAGTCGCTCGTTGTTCCCGCGCTTGGCTGTGGAGTCGCCGGGTTCGACCTCGAAGAGGGAGCCCGGATCGTGTGTGAGATCCTCCACAGGTACGAGCCGTCGTCCCTCTCCGATGTGCGCTTTATCGCCTACAGTGACGAGGAGTACAACACGGTTCGCGACGTCGCCGAGAGTGTCGACGGCTAGTCGGCTCCCGCGTCCTGACGCTTCTTTCTGCCGGTTGTAACATTTTGAACGAAGCCGACAGCCCGGGGTGTCGAATGTCTGTCCGAACGGACAGCCGGCAGTATCAGACGGACTGCTGTGATCATTTTCGGGTGGTATGGAAAATATCGTCGTCTCAGCCGCTGAAACGGGCACTCTGTGACGGCCCGGCGGTGAGCGACTCTCCGAGTCGCGAGGCTCGTCGAACCGTGTTCGACGGCGGTGAGCCGAGCACAGCGAGGCGAGCCTCGGAAGATCCTCTTCCGGCGGTG
>JAZKTU010000151.1:0-6836 GCA_036625385.1 Halovenus sp.
CAGGCGAGAGCCGAACACTTGCTGGCTTTCGGCGTAGCTACAACAATACTGCGGACAAGACGCTCTCTCCAGGCGGTTTCTATCAGCGGTTGACGCCGACGCTTGCGGAGTACCTCCGCGACCTCGTCGAACACGGACTCGACGAGGTTGCTGTTCCTGACGCTGTCGATGCTGACCTCTCTCGATTCCGTGATGTGATGGTTGCTGACGGCACTGTCTTGCGGTTACACCGATTTCTCGCAGATGAATACAAACCCCGGAGGGGGAGCAGGGTGGAGCGCCCTGCTCCACAACGTCACCGACCAGACAACTGAGGAGTTCAGCGTTACCGACGAAAAAACACACGAAAGCACGCAGTTTGACACAGGACCGTGGCTCGAAGATCGGCTAGTCTCGTTCGATCAAGCGTATTTCAAGTACCGCCGCTTTGCACTAATTGATGAGAATGATGGCTACTTCGTGAGTCGGCTCAAATCGAACGCTAACCCGGAGATAACGGAGGAATTACGGGAATGGCATGGCGACGCCATTCCCTTGGAGGGTGAGAAGATCCAGGATGTCGTGGACAATCTCTACCGACAGCACATCGATGTAGAGATCAAAGCAGAGTTGCAGCGGAGGCCGTACGCGGGCACACAATCGTGGGATACGAAGACGTTCCGTGTCGTCGGCGCCCGCGAAACGATCCGCTGCGATCGTCAGTTCCGTACTGTGAGAAAAATTAGACGAAGGGAATAAGCTATGTATCTCCAGGTTCATTCCGCTACTGTGCGACCGAGTGAGACGGAATCAGATAAAAAAGTGTATGAATGTCCAGAATGTATGGAGCGGGTGGTAGAGCCGGAGCGGCCGTACTGTGAGGACTGTGGCGTGGCACTGACGAACCTGAGCAAGGGGCGCGACTGGTAGCCACCGAGTGGCGGGAGCGGACAGCGGTCGGCAGGTAGGAGGACGTCAGTCTTGCTCAGTGTCGTCACTCCCGTACCCGCCACCGCCGGGCGTTTCGAGCGTGATCGTGGTCCCGGCGGCCACTTCGCGCGTCACCTTCGCGGGGACCGACGTCCCGTCGATGTGGTTGCGACCGGGTCGTCCGTCCCCGCCGCCGGCGGCACCGCGCGGGGCGTGACGCCGCCGCTCTGTCAACAGCGACACTGTGGCGTCGGTCTCGACCGTGACGGCACGGACGAGTCCGTCACCACCGTCGTACTGGCCGGTCCCGCCGCTTCCGTCCCGGAACGCGTACCGCTCGACACGGAGCGGGTACTCCCGTTCGAGCGCCTCGACGGGCGTGTTCCGGGTGTTCGTCATCCCGACCTGGACACCGTCGAGGCCATCCGCGGCAGGCGATGCACCGGCGCCGCCGCCGATCGTCTCGTAGTACGTGAACGACGGCGACCCCACGACGAGGTTGTTCATCGTCCCCTGTCCCTGTGCAGGAACGCGCTCCGGCACGGCGTCGGCAAGCGCCGCGAACACCACGTCGACGACCCGCTGGCTCGTTTCGACGTTCCCGCCGACGACGGCAGCCGGCGGCTCGGGGTTGAGCAGACAGCCCGAGGGCGCCTCGACGGTCACTGGATCGTAACAGCCGTGATTCGAGGGGATATCGGAGTCGATCAGACACCGCAACGAGAAGTAGACGGCACTCTTCGCGACCGCAAGCGGCGCGTTCACGTTCCCCGGAACCTGTGAGGCAGTGCCGGTGAAATCGATAGTGATGGTATCCCCCTCGACCGTTACCGTCACCGCGATCGGAATGTCGGTGTCCGTGATGCCGTCACCTTCGAGGGTATCGCCTGCGCTGTAGGTGCCGTCCGGAACCGAACAGAGTGCCGAGACGAACCGGTCGCGCGAGTACGAGATGACGGCATCGAAGGCAGCAGACAACCTGTCGCCGTACTCGGTACGGAGAGCGTCCAGGAGTTCCCCGCCGCGTTCGTTCGCCGCGCGCTGTGCCCGCAGGTCGACCCGACGTTCCGCCGGGTTACGGACGTTCGCGAGGACGAGTGATTCCACGTCCTCGTTGAGATGGCCGCCTGCGACGAGTCTGACCGGCGGGATCCGGACCCCCTCCTGCTGGATTTCCCGCGCGCCTGCCGGCATACTCCCGGGAGACATCCCGCCGACGTCGGCGTGGTGGGCCCGGGAGACGGCGTAGGCAAATATTGTGCCGTCGTGTGAAATCGGCGAGACCAGCGTGATGTCGGGCAGATGTGTCCCGCCCGCGAACGGATCGTTGAGGAGAAACACGTCGCCTGGGTCGGGGTCACAGGCGAGGACTGCATCGACGGCTTCGGGCATCGCGCCGAGATGGACCGGAATGTGCTCTGCCTGCGCGACCATGCGGCCCCGGGCGTCGAACAGGGCCGTGGAGCAGTCCCGGCGCTCCGTGATGTTCGGCGAGTATGCCCCCCTGACCAGAACTGTCCCCATCTCCTCGGCAACGCTCTCGAGGCGGGTCCGCACGACTTCGAGTTCGACCGCGTCGAAGCCCGTCATCCGCACACCTCCAGGCGGAGCGCGCCACGCTCGTCGACGGTTGCCCTCCAGTCCGGCGGGAGGACTGTCGTACTCTCCCCACCCTCGAAGATGGCCGACCCGTCGATACTCCGACCGACCGACAGCGAGGACCGGCTGTACACCTCCGTCTCCCGGAACTGGTCCGCAAACGAGACACGCCGGGTCGATGGCTGTTCCTCGCCGGTTCCGTCGTGAGTCAGCGACGGCGTTTTGCTCGCCCGCCGCGCCGTGACACGGAGCGTGACGAGTTCGACGGGTTCGTCCTCGAGCCGATATCCCCGGGTTCGCTCGTGGGCAGCGTGAAAGCGGTCGGCGGCGGTTGCAGGCTCGAACGGGTCCGGAACGGGGACGGTCAGTTCGTGGCTCTGGCCCGCGTAGCGGAGGTCGCCGCGTCGGGTGAGCGCCGCTTCGTCGGGGTCCGAAGCTGAATCGAGGACGTCCGTTTCGAGCGAAGCGTAGCGCCGCTCGACGGCGTCGGTATCGATCCCGGCGAGTGCCGCCCGGTACGTTCGCGCGGTGTCGTGGCGTTCGTCGGCGGCGAGCAACCCGAACGCCGAGAGGACGCCGTTTGCCGGCGGAACGACGACCGTCCCGACACCGAGACGGTCGGCGAGACCGGCGGCGTGCATCGGTCCGGCCCCGCCGTAGGCGACGAGCGCGAACGACCCGGGGTCGTAGCCCCGCTCGGCTGTGACCGTCCTGATCGCACGCGCCATCCGCTCGTCCACGATCCGACGCACGCCGCGAGCTGCCTCGACTGCGTCGGCGAGGTCGGCCTCGGCTGCGAGCGCCTCGAGTGTCTCCCGCGCGGCGGCACCGTCGAGGGTCAGACCATCTCCGAGTTCCATCCCCGGACCGAGTGTCCCAAGCAGGAGGTTCGCGTCGGTGACCGTCGGCTCCGTCCCACCGTGGCCGTAACAGGCTGGCCCGGGGTCGGCACCCGCCGAACGTGGCCCCACCCGCAACGCGCCGCCCTCGTCGACCCAGGCTACGGAGCCCCCGCCGGCACCGACCGTCTCGATATCGACCATAGGGACGTGGACCGGGTGGCCACCGACCGACGCCGTGGTTGTGCGCTCGACCTCCCCGTCCCGGACGAGACCGACGTCGCTCGACGTCCCGCCCATGTCGAACGTGATGATCCCGCTTTGGGTTTCGTCCTCGAACTGTGACGCGCCGACGACGCCTGCGGCAGGACCGGAGAGTACCGTCGTGACCGCATGCTCGCGGAGCGTGTCGACGCCCGCGATTCCGCCGTTCGATTGCATCACTCGCAGTTCCGGGAGTCCACGCGCTGTGGCCCGGTCGGCAAGGCGGGCAAGATACGCGGCGATGACGGGCGTCACGGCGGCGTCTGCGGCAGTCGTGGCAGTCCGCTCGTACTCCCGGAACGCGGGCAGCGTCTCGTGGGACGGGACGACGAGTGCGTCGAGTCGATCGCGTAGGATCTCCGTAACCCGCCGTTCGTTCGCCGGTTTGGCGTACGCGTGTAGCAGCGAGACGGCGACGCTCTCGACATCGTCGTCCATCGCTGCGGCGAGCGCCTCGGCCTCGGCCTCGTCGACCGGCCTCTCGATACCGTCGTGCGTTGCACGCTCGTCGAGTTCGTAGCGGCGGGCCCGGGTGACGAGCGGGGCCGGCTTGCGTGCGGAGAGGTCGTAAAGCGACGGACGGTCCTGTCTTCCGATCGCCAGCACGTCACGGAACCCGTCCGTCGTGACAAGCGCTGTGGTCACGCCGGTTCCCTCGAGCATCGCGTTCGTGCCGACAGTCATGGCGTGACGGAACTGGTCGACCGCGTCCAGGTCGACTCCACCACGCTCGCAGGCAGCCTCGATGCCACGTATCACGCCCTCGCTCTGGTCCTCGGTGGTTGGCACCTTCGCGGTGGTGACCGCCCCTTCTGCGACGAGGACGACATCGGTGAACGTCCCGCCGACGTCGACACCGAGACGGACGGTTGCGCTCGTGGCCATGGTGGTGTGCATCGGGTCCGGCGTACAAAACACCTGTCGTCGCGTCAGTATCTGTGCGATCGGTGCCATGGTGTCCCGAACCGGAGACGAGAGAGTGGCCGAGAGGAGCCACCCCGCCAACGTGACTGGAGCAAATATAAATCAGAAGCGACAGCAAATAACGAGTGTATGGAGTACGGCGTCACTGACACAGAAGAGGTACCGATCACCGATCTGTCGCAGACAGATGAAATACCCCCGGATCTGGAGATCCGTGAGGTCGACCGCGCGCTCGGGTGTGGCGAACTCGCCGCCAAGCTCTGGTATTTCGAGGAAGGCGAGGAGATCGGGTACCACGCACACGCGGAGCAAGAAGAGCTGTTCTACGTCATCGACGGGACGTTCTCGCTGAAGCTCGGTCGGTCGGATGAAGCCGAATACGTCGAAGTCGACGAAGGCGCATTCTGGGCCGCAGCGCCCATGATCGGCCACGGCCATCGCTGTGTCAGCGAAGATGGGGGGACCGTTCTCGCGCTCGGGGCCCCAAACACGGAGGATCCGGGTCTCGATCCCCACGAACTCGCCGACGAAGAGATAGACGAGGCGCTCGGGGAGTAGAACCTGGCACACCGCGAATCGACCGCAAGAGAGTCTATTGTGGGGGAGAGATCGTACTGTCGACTCACGACTCCGACAGGAACGGCAGCCTGGCGTCGAACTCTGTCGAGCGAGTACCGACTGGCGAGGTACGCGACCATCTGGGCGACGTCTACCGGATCGACGACCGAGTCGAGCGCGGTGGTCCGGGTGAGCACTCTCCCTGTACCTCCTCGAGGGAGACGCCGCGTTACCCGGCTTGCATCCCGGTGACGCTTTTGATCCACGGCCTGCGCGTCGCGCCGGAGCAGATGGGTCGACCGTGACATCGTCGCCGAACTCGAACGCGGGGGGTCGTGTCCGCCCGAGTCCCCGAGTTCGCCCGTCACGGGGACTGTCGACCAGCTGTCGGTGGAGCTGTGTCCACCGCGAGCACGCTTCCGGACAGGGCCACCCCTTCGACGACGGGAAGAACGCAATATCCATACTTGCGGCCCGCGAGGGACGAGTAAGATGCGACGGAGTGAGGCGACGCTGTTCACGAGCCGCGAACCCGGGGGCCACGGAACCGAGACTGCCCGGCTCGCCGTCCGCGCGGGCCTGGTGCGACAGTTCGGGAGCGGGCTCTACGGGTTCACGCCGACCGGCGAGCGCGTGCGGCAAAACGTCGCCGACCGCGTCGAAGCGGCAATGCAGTCGGTCGGTGCGCGTCGCGTGAACCTTCCACAGTTGAACTACAGCGGGATCTGGGAGCAGAGCAGCCGGTGGAAAGGGTTCGACGGGGAGATGTTCACGCTCGAGAACCGCGACGGCAAGCGGATGTGTCTCGCGCCCTCCCACGAGGAAGGGATCGTCCAGCTCGTGGAAGGGACTATCCGCTCTTACGAGGACCTTCCCGTTCTGTTCTACCAGATCGATGCGAAACATCGGGACGACCACGCACGCGCGGGACTCCTCCGGACCAAGGAGTTCACGATGAAAGACGCGTACAGCCTCCACACGACCCGCGAGTCCCTCGACGGGTACTACGAGGACGTGCGTGACGCTTACATCCGTCTCTTCGATGGACTCGACGTCGCGTTCGCCATCGCCGAGGCCGAGAGCAACCTGATGGGCGGCTCCGCCTCTGAGGAGTTTCTCGCCGTCGCCGACACGGGGACCGCGAGCCTCCGGCGGTGTCGCGCCGACGGGTGTCGGTTCGGCGCGACGGACGAGTCGCCCCGCGGGGACCTCTCGGCGGGCGACACCTGCCCGTCGTGTGGCGGCACGCTCGCCGCCGGCGAGGGTATCGAAATCGGCCACATCTTCAAACTCGGAACGCGGTACTCGGAGCCGATGGGGCTGACAGTCGACATGGCGGACGGCTCCAGGCAGGACGTGCTGATGGCCAGCTACGGCATCGGCATCGACCGGCTGATGTACGCGCTCGTCGAGCAATACGGCGACAGCGGCGGCTGCCGGTGGTCGTCGGACGGGACCGGCTCTGTCGCGCCGTACGAGGCGTCGATCATCCCACTCCAGTACAACGACGAACTGGCCGCGGTGGCGGACTACCTCTACGAGGACTGTGGTCCCGACCGAACGCTGCTTTTCGACGACCAGGACCAGTCCATCGGGGAACGGTTCGCGGAGAGCGACCTGCTCGGAGTCCCGCTGAAGGTCATCATCGGCAACGAGTTCCGGGAAACCGGAGAGGTGGAACTCGAAACCCGCGGTGGGGACACCGAGTACGTGACCGTCGACGAAGTGCCCAGACGGGTCTGA
>JAZKTU010000152.1:0-6799 GCA_036625385.1 Halovenus sp.
TCATCTGCGGTTGCGGTGCGGTATCAGTACCGAACTTTGTGAGGTACTGAAACTAATCGCACTAATCCGTATGAGTGGATATGAAACCATCTCCCGATCTGGTTTCGGTCGGTATAGCCGAGCCGACCGATCAACTCGTGGCCTGCGAGGGTAGTCAGGTAGCTTGCGCCATCGACGAGAAACTCGGCCGGCAACACGCCGTGTTTCCCGGTGAGGTGACGGAGACATGCCGTCCTCAGAAATCACAGACTTCTGATATGCGAACGGGACGTACTCCGGCGAAGAGAACGGGGCTCCGGGGCCGATAGCCGCTCTCCGATGGCGGCTACCGGCTGGCTTTGATTCCGACGAACGACCCGTCACCGTATCCGTCTTCGATCGGTTCCGGACTGTCGATCTCATCCAGCCAGCGGTAGATCGTTTGCACGAACTCGAACTCCTCGAACCCGGTGGCTTCGAGCTCCTCGAGGAGTTCCTCCGTCGAGACGAACGTCGCTTCCCTGTAGAAGGGGTTCTGTTCCTTTTTGTCCTGATAGATCCGGCCGACGGGACTGTCTTTGTCGATGTAGCCGATCACGAGACTCCCCGACTGCGTGAGGATCCGGTCGGCTTCGGCCAGCGTTCGAGGCACGTCGTCGACGAAGCAGATCGTCGTCACGATCAGCGCCGTGTCGAAGGCGTCGTTCCGGAACGGGAGAGACTCGGCGACACCTCTGACGACGTCGACGCCCCGCTCGCGGGCCCGTTCGAGCATCGCCCCGGCCGGGTCGATCCCGACGCCGATTCCGAGCGGTGCGGCGAACCGCGCGCTCCCGACGCCGATCTCGACTCCCCGTCCGGTCGCCGGGACGAGCCGATCCAGCGCAGCCAGTTCGGACTGGTAGGCGTCGTCGTGTTCCTCGAACCATCCCTCGTACCGTTCGGTGTGAGTCTCGAATGGCTCTGCTTTCGGCATCGTCGGCCGTAGGTTACCTGGCGCTACCAACGTTGGGGACGTCAGGCGACGACCAGCAGCCACACGAGGACGATGGCAGACCCTCCGACGACGGCACTGATCGCCGCGTGTGTTCGCAACCGGTCCTGGAACTGGTGGAAGTCACCGTCGATGTCGGCGTCTGCGGGACACGTTTCGCTTCCGGCGGTACACTCCGGCAAAAGATCGACGGCGACGTGCAAGAACACGCCGGCCGCGACGCCGAACAGGAGTCCGCGGATCGCAATCGAGGGCGTGGAGCCGACGATCCCGACCGGCAAGGCGATCGACCCGACGGCAGCCGCCGGGAGCAGGAGCGCGACGACGGAGCGTTCCTGGGCCGCGAGACGACGCGCCGCGGCGTAGCCTGCGGGTGCCTTGTGTGAGACCAGCGCGACACCGAGAATCGACGTGAGCGAGGGCATCGCGGTGTAGATTGCACCGATGATCGCACCCGCTGCGAGAGCGTGAGCCGTCAGCTCCGCTGTCGTGCGATCGACCGGCAGTTCGAGGTGCGTGAATCGGTGGCCGAGCGTGTGCCCCACGTACCCGGCGACGAAGCCGACGGCGATACCGAGACTCCCGAACTGGCTGTGCTGGTCGAGCGCCTGTGGCACCAGAAAGAGCGCGGCACTCGTGACCATCGCGCCGCTTGCGAGCCCGTAGCCCCACACGGGCTCGAGCGGGTGGCTCGACGTCGCTGCCCGCGCACCGAGCGGTGCCCCGACTGCCATCGCTCCGAATGCGGTCCAGGAGATCGCCAGCAGTTTCCAGGTGACACCTGCCGCGATGGCGAGTACGGAGAACACGACCAGCGCGAGAAGACCCCCGACGCCGACCACCCACTCGCCGGCGTTTTTTCGGACGTGTCCCGGCCCGGCCTGTGAGGTGATAGGTTCTTCAGTCACTACTACCTTTTAATAATTGTCACGGGGTAGTTGTTAAACCTTCGGCTCTTCTCGAACCGCGTTCCCCGGAACCGGCGTCTGTGGATGTGACCGGCCCGAGTGGCGGGTCCGGGTGTGTCGCGCTCCCGCGCTACCGGCGGCGGTACCGGTCGACGATCGCCGCGGGCAGACCACTGTTCGTGATACTGCCGGCTGTCCGTGCGTCAAGATATTCGCTCCCCCGGGGTGGCGAATTCGTTCACAATGGGACAGCCGGCAGTATGAGCATCGCGCGTTCTGGCCGTTGTCAGCCTCTTCCGTGACGGGATCGCCATCCGCCAATGTGGCTCTGTCGACGGATCGGACGGACCCCGGATGGTCGTCTCGCCGACCGACGATAGGACGCTGCTCGATCGTGGTCGCCTTCCGCCATGCCATCCACCTGTCCTCGTGGTTTTTTGCCGGCGCCCCTCGAACCGACGGTCATGACCGTTCTCATCTACGGTGCGTACGGCTACACCGGCGAACTCGTCGCCCGCGAGGCGGCTGACCGGGACCTCGATTTCGAGGTGGCGGGCCGCAACGGGACGAAAACACGCGGGCTGGGCATCCAGCTCGGGGTCGACTCGCGCGTCTTCCCGCCGTCGGAAGCCGCGGCGAATCTCGAGGGGGTCGAGGCCGTGTTGAACTGCGCTGGCCCCTTTGTCAACACCGCCGAGCCGGTGGTCGCGGCCTGTCTGGCGACAGGCACGGACTACCTCGACATCACTGGGGAACTGCCGGTACTTGCGGCGCTGGCCGAGCGCGACCGCGAGGCCGAGCGTGCGGACATCTGTCTCCTGCCCGGCGTGGGCTTCGACGTCGTGCCGACCGACTGCCTCGCGGCGCATCTCCACGACCGATTTCCGGACGCCACGCGGCTCCGGCTCGGTTTCGAGCCGCCGGGAACCGTCTCCGGCGGGACGCTCGCAACCTTCTTCGAGCATCTCGGCGCCGGGTCGGCGATCCGCCGGGACGGTCGGCTCGTGGACGTCCCGCTCGCGTCCGCGTCCCGGACCGTCGACTTCGGGGCTGGCCCGCGCAGCGCCGTCCGGATGCCCCTGGGGGACGTGGTAACCGCCTACTACACGACCGGTATCGGCACCGTCGAGGCGTACACGCCGGTGCCCGAGTGGGCTCAGTCCGCCCTCCGGCTGCTCGACCGACTCGGCCCGATCGTCGACAACCGGCCCGTGACGCGGGCACTGCAGGCACTCGCCCGGCAGTTCGTCGACGGGCCCGACCAGGAAACCCGCGAGTCCGCCAGGGCGTTCGTCTGGGGCGAGGCGGACGACGGCGACCGGACGGCAGTCTCCCGGCTGGTCACGCCCGAAACGTACGCGTTCACGGCCGATGCGGCTGTGAGTGCCGCTGCCCGGGTCGCCGACCGGGACCTGAAGGGCTACCACACGCCGGCGAGTGCCTTCGATGCCGGGTTCGTGCTGGAACTTGCCGGGGTCGAGGGCTTCCTCGACGAGGAGACACCGACGCTGATCTGAGACCGCTTGCGGTGTTCGAGCGACTGATAGTGCCGGCTGGCGAGGGACTGACCGACGCCATTTTGGGGGTCGCTTGCCAACCTGCGTGCGTGACCGCGGTCGACGAGTGGGAACGAATGCTCGCCGATGCTGGGGAGTTGACCCCCGCGGCAGTCGACCGTCTCATCGGCCTCCACGGCGACCGGGGCCAGCGGGCGATCGAAGCCGTCGGCGAGAACCGTGTCAAGGCCTACCGGGACTTCACCGTCGTCGTCGGCCACGAGGACGAGTACATCGTGGAGGACGACGGTTGCACCTGCAAGGACGCCGAGTACAACCTCGACGCGCTCGACCCTAGCCAGCTTTGCTGGCACGCCATCGCCGTCCGCATTGCCCGCGCTATCGGCGAACTCGACGAACACGACATGTGGTACTCGGACGTCAGGGAGTTCCTGTAGCGACGCTGGCATGCGTCCGCGCGCCCTCGCCACTGCGACGACGGGGACCGTCTAGAGGTCCCTCGCACACTCCGCTGGACCGTTCATAATTCCTTCGCGTACTCGTACTCCCGGGTATCGAACCGCTCCGAGTACGTCGAATCGGTCCGCAGGAAGCCGCTCGATTCGTAGAACTGCACACCGACGGTGTTCTCGGCGAAGACCGACAGGACGAGCCTGTCGAACCCGCGTTCTCGCAGGGCTTGCTCGATGCGTTCGAGAAGCGAACTCCCGATCCCCCGGTGCCAGTACTCCGGGGCGACGTAGATACGGTAGAGGTGCGCAACCCCCTCGTCACCGGACGCTGCTTCGACGAACCCGGCGACGTCGTCCCCGACGACTGCGACGAAAAACGGGCGGTCCGGCGGGTCGATATCGTCGGCGACCAGCCGGTCGGTGTCGTACCACGCGTCGATTGTTTCGTCGATACGGCTGGCGTCGATGAACTCCCCGTAGGCCGCGTGCCACGCCTCGCGGGTGATCCGTCGAACGGCTGCTGCGTCGTCCCCGGTCGCTGCCCGGACAGTCACGTCAGCGGACATAGGCTCTGTTTCTCCCCGGTCACACTTTATTCTGCGCGGGGCCGGCCCGGTGTGTCTGTGGTAACTGGTGGGCGGTGTGTCGTCGGCCACGGGTCCGGTTCGTGATACTGCCGGCTGTCCCATTGTGAACGAATTCGCCACCCCGGGGGAGCGAATATCTTGACGCACGGACAGCCGGCAGTATGACACCGCGACCGTGGCAGGGCAAAACCGCCGTCCCCTCACGCCGCGGACACCGCGACGTTTTTAATTGCCGGTATCGTCCAGCCGGACATGCAGGTACTCACGCTGGGACCCGCGGGGACCTACTCCCACCGCGCGGCAAGCGCCATCGCCGACGACGAGGATATCGCATTCACGGAGTCGGTAACGGCCATCATCGAGTCGATCGCCGACGGGACCTACGAGCGCGGCGTCGTCCCTGTCGAGAACAGCATCGAGGGATCGGTAACGGAGTCTCTCGACGCCTTCGCGGAGTACGATGTGGCCGTCGTCCGTGAAATCATCACGCCGATCCGCCACGCGCTGCTCGCACAGGGGGAGTCGTTCGACACTGTCGCCAGCCACGCGCAGGCGCTCGCCCAGTGTCGGTCGTACCTCGAGGAGCACTACCCCGCCGCCGAGGTGGAGGCCGTCGCCAGTACCGCCCGCGGTGTTCAACGCGCACGCGAGGATGAAACGGTCGCGGGTATCGGCCATCCCGCCAACGCCGACAACGGCGGGTCGCTCGTCGTGCTGGGTGAGGACATCCAGGACCGCACCTCCAACGCCACCCGGTTTCTGATCGTCGCTCCCGTCGCGGAGCGTTCGAAAGCCGGCAGCAAAACCTCGTTTATCGTCTATCCCGACGTCGACTACCCCGGCCTCCTGCTCGAGATGCTCGAACCCTTCGCCGAGCGTGACATCAACCTCACCCGCGTCGAGTCCCGGCCCAGCGGCGAGCGCCTCGGCGACTACGTGTTCCACATCGATATCGCGGCGGGGCTGTACGAACAGCGGACACAGGACGCGCTTGCCGTCATCGAGTCCATCGCCGAGAACGGCTGGGTCCGCCGGCTCGGCTCGTACGACAGCGAGACGGTGCTCTAGCCGACACTCCCCGCGGAACATATAAACACATCCCCTGGACTGTCGTGTGAACCGGTCTCATCCGTCCCCGGGCCCGACTCCATCGACGACTATCCGTTATTTTTATATAGAATCACAATCAATCTTCATTCGACTATGGCTCAGCAGATGGGTAACCAGCCCCTTATCGTACTTTCCGAGGACAGTCAGCGGACATCTGGCAAGGACGCACAGTCGATGAACATCACAGCCGGGAAGGCCGTCGCGGAGTCGGTCCGGACGACCCTCGGACCGAAGGGGATGGACAAGATGCTCGTCGGTTCGTCGGGCAGCGTCGTCGTCACCAACGACGGCGTCACCATCCTCGACGAGATGGACATCGAGCACCCCGCCGCGAACATGATCGTCGAGGTCGCCCAGACCCAGGAGGACGAGGTCGGCGACGGCACGACCACGGCGGTCGTCATCGCGGGCGAACTCCTCTCGAAAGCCGAGGAGCTCCTCGACCAGGACATCCACGCGACCATCCTCGCACAGGGGTACCGCCAGGCCGCCGAGAAGGCCAAGGAAGTCCTGGAGGAAGAGGCGATCGAGGTTGACGCCGAGGACGCCGAGAGCCTGGAGAGCGTCGCCGCGACGGCCATGACCGGCAAGGGCGCCGAGAGCGCGAAAGACGCGCTCGCGGCGCTGGTCGTCAGCGCGGTTCAGTCCGTGGCCGACGAAGAGGGCGTCGACACTGACAACGTCAAGGTCGAGACGGTCGTCGGTGGCTCCATCGACGAGTCCCAGCTCGTCGAGGGCGTCATCATCGACAAGGAGCGCGTCCACGACAACATGCCCCAGTTCAAGGAGGACGCGGATATCGCGCTGCTCGACACCGCGATCGAGGTCCCCGAGACCGAACTCGACACGGAGGTCAACGTCTCCGACCCCGATCAGCTCCAGGAGTTCCTCGACCAGGAGGAAGCCCAGCTCCGCGAGATGGTCGACTCGCTCGCCGACGCCGGTGCCGACGTCGTCTTTTGCCAGAAGGGCATCGACGACATGGCCCAGCACTACCTCGCCCAGGAGGGCATTCTCGCGGTCCGGCGCGCGAAGAACTCCGACATCCAGGCGCTTGCCCGCGCGACGGGCGCACGGGTCATCTCGAACATCGAGGACGCGACCGCCGACGACCTCGGCTTTGCCGGGTCGGTCACCGAGAAGACGCTCGACGGCGACGAACACATCTTCGTCGAGGATGTCGACGACGCCCGCGCAGTCACGCTCATCCTCCGCGGCGGCACCGAGCACGTCGTCGACGAGGTCGAGCGCG